>JALZHT010000010.1 GCA_030860645.1 Acidobacteriota bacterium | reverse complement strand
CGGCGGTACATCGGGGGGCTGCTCGCGTTCCGCCGCCGGATGCTCGGCGGGAGGACGCCGCCGGGCGAGCGGGGCGAGGCGGCGGCCGCGAAGTGGATGCACGCCCAGGGGTGGGACGAGCGGACGGTGCGGGCCTGCTACCGCTACCTCTGCCGGCAGAAGTGGCGCAAGACGCCCGTCACGCTCATCACCGTGAAGAACGAGATCGCCGACTGGCGCAGGAAGGGGGAACCCGATGGGAAAGAGCGACCACGGCCCGGACAGGATGGAATCGTTCGCGGAGGCGGCCGAGGGGCTAACGTCTCGCCGCGCAGCGAGCGACAGAATCGAAACTCGGCGGCACTCCTCCAGCACGCCGCCGACCGTCTCGCCGCGGCAGAGGGCAAAGTACGAGGCGGCGGTTAGCCTGCTGATCCTCGAAGTCTATAACCTCTTCGACCTCCCGCTGCCCGAGAGCGCGCCGCCGGGGCCGGGCCTGCCGAGCGAGATGGAGCAGAAGGTTTCGTTCTGGACGAACGCACTCATCCGCACCGTGCCCGAGGACGAGTTGCGCCCGGCGCTCGATTTCACCATCGACCGCCACGAGGAGGCCCGGCTCATCAACCCGATGGACATCAAGCGGGGCTACAAGGCGATGCTGGCGGAGCGCGAGCGGGCGCGGGTCGAGGAGGAGGCCGAGCGCCGCAGGGCCGCGCGCGAACTTGAGCCGTGCCGGAGTTGCGACAGCGAGCGGGTCAAGGGGATTTGGTTCCCGTCGTCGGGCGCGTCGGTCACGCTGCCGTGCCAGGCGTGCCGGCCGCAGGCGTTCGCCGTGGCGCTGGAGCAGTGGCACGAGCGGCGCGCGCAGGAGCCGCCCGCCGGCTCCGTCGCCCTCGTCAAGCAGGCGGCGGGGATGCTCGACAGCGAGGCGGAGCAGTAGGCCGTGACCCCGCCCGAGGAGGCCCGCCTGCGGGCGCGCTACCGCGAGCTGCTCGGCCGGGTGATCTTCGACCTCGGGCTGCTCCGGGACGCGGCGGCCGCGTTGGGTAAGCCGGTCGCGATCTTCGAGGGGATGGTTCGGACTCTGAGGGGGCTGCTGAAGGAATGAGCGAGCACCGGGAGCAATGCGCCCTGTTCGAGTGGGCCGCGCGCGCCGCGCCGCGGAGGCCGGGGCTGGAGCTGCTCCACGCCATCCCGAACGCCGGCGGCTACACGGGCGGCTACAGGCAGAACGCGCGGCGCGTCCAGGCGATGAAGCGCGAGGGCGTGAGGCCGGGCGTCCCGGACGTCTGCCTGCCCGTGCCGGCGGGCGGCTTCGCCGGCCTCTACATCGAGCTGAAGGCGGGCCGGAACAAGACTACCGAGGCGCAGGACTGGTGGCTCGAAAAGCTCAGGCAGAGGGGCTACGCCGCGGCGGTCTGCCGCGGGTGGGAGGAGGCGCGCGACCTCATCGAGAAGTACCTTGACGGCGCGCTGTGACGCGCGGCGCTGATTTACAGGAGGTGACTATGAGCATCAGGGACATGCGCCTGGGCGACACCGTCATCGGCACGGACGGCCGAACCTACGAGGTCGAGGAGAGGGAGCACGACAGGGTGAAGGCCCGCAGCACCGACCCGCCGAAGCGGCTCAAGACCTTCCGCGACGACGAGATCTTCTGCGTCGATTTCGACGACGGGCTGTGGCAGCAGACGGCCGACTAAAAGATTTCGCCGCGGCGGGCCGCGCCGGGGCCGTGAGGGGCGAGGAGGGCTGAGGGTGCTGCAACCTTCTTTCAGATTCGGGCGGGAGGTTTGGCGCGAGGCGCGAGGCGCGCGACGCCGACGCGACGGCCCGCGCTATCTTTGACCGCCACTACTCGCGACGCCGGTACAAGGACGGGCGGAGGCCCGCCAAGTTCATCGGCCCCGGTGAGTACATCCTGTTGCTGACGCCGGAGGCGGACGCGCTCTTCGTGTGGCGCAAATTCATCAGCGACGACGGGCAGGAGGGAGTCAACTGCGCCGTGTTCCGCAACGAGGGCGACAGGCTCAGCAGCGACTTGATCCTTGAGGCCGAGCGGTGGGCTTGGGCGAAGTGGCCGGGCGAGCGCCTGTACACCTACGTCAACCCGCGCAAGGTGCGCTCCGCCAACCCCGGCTACTGCTTCCTGAAAGCCGGGTGGCGGAAGTCCGGCGAGAGCAAAAAGGGCTTGCTGATTTTCGAGAAGCTTTTCGCAGTCGGTGCTCGCCGCCGGGCCGCGACAGCCCCGTGAGGAGGGACGGAGAGAGGTGCTATGGCTGACATTTTCGACGATGAGATTGAGGACGTTGACGGTTCCGACCTTGACAGGGTGGTGAACGAACTTATTGAGCGCGGCGGGCCGGACGCGATACTCGGCAGATTCTTGCGTGACAAGGTGGCCGAGTATTACGCGACCGTTGACCCTGAATCTTGCGGGGCGTAGCGCCTCCCCTCCCCGGGCGGGCGCGGGCCAACTTTGGTTAGAGACTTTGATTGGAGGCTATAGGGCAATGGACGCGAACGAATACCAACGGCAAGCCGGGCGCACGCTGCTCGACAAACCCGACTTCCGCATCACGGACAAGGAAGTGATGATTTCTTGGAATGCCATCGGCCTCGCGGGCGAGGCGGGCGAGGTGGCGGAGGTGGTCAAGAAGGCCATCTACCACCAGCAGGGCATAGACATGGAGAAGATGAAGAAGGAACTAGGCGACGTGCTCTGGTACGTCGCCGCGCTCTGCTCGCACCTCGACATCTCGCTTGAGGACGTGATGCGGCACAACGTCGAAAAGCTGCGCGCCCGCTACCCGGAGGGCTACAGCCCGGGGCGCACCACGTACAGGGCGGGCGTGGCTTCGTGACGCTGCGACAGGCCGGGGCCGCCGCGGCGCTCCCCGCGCAGGAGAGGCAATCATTCGAGTTTCGGAGTCCGGTCACCGAGCGGGCCGGGCGGGGGCAGTCAACCACCAACCGAAGGAGCGACACGATGTTCAAGCAGCACCTTGAAGAGAGCATCCTCGACGCCACCGAGCGCTACGAGGCCGAGAACAAGTCCGTCAACGCGGTCACGCCGCACCCGCGCGACAAGGCGCGCGAGATCACGGAGTTCGTCTTCACGGGCCTGCTCCGGCGCGGCTACACCGAAGGGCAGCTCGCGGAGTTCACGCCGCAGGGCAAGGCGATGTCGGCGGAGGCCGGCGGCGAGAACCGGCGCGGCTGGTAGGAAAAAAGAAAAGGGCCGCGGCGGCGATGTCCCGAAGCCGGGTCACGTCTCATTGCTCGGCCGGGCCGGTCACGAGCGACGTTTCGCCTACTGCGCCCCTTCACTTTGGATGGACTGAGTTTAAGCCCTGGGGGGCGGGGAGTCAAGGAACCATGTCCGCGCTCTATTTCTTCAAGCACCTTCCAGCCGGGCAGGTTGAGGATGCTCATTTAGTCAAGAACGCCCAACTCGGAAGGAGATTTATCGTCCTCGCCTTCGCTGACTCTGTGCCAGAAGTAGCGAACCGCGTCGCCGAGGGCGCAGAGTTCAACAAGGGTCATGCCCGCGAACTTCTTATCGAGCGCGTGCCTGTCCACCTTCCACTTCTTGTCGAGCCCGTTCAGTTCAATGGCGTCAACGATTTCTTGACGCAGGTACTTGACCGAGAGGGTGTCAATGATCGTGCCGTTCAGGGCGTCGCATATCAGGTAAAGTTCCTCGCCGGTGAGCGTGGCTTTGAGCGCGCGCCGCGCGTCCGCGAGCAGCATGTAGTAGAACTCAAGGTCGCGCGAGATGGCCTCGGAGCGGTTGTCGTTGCGCGCGTCTATCTGCTCAACGAGCTTCTTATCAGCGTAGAAAGAGTATGTAGGCATCGTCCTCAGCGCGTGGTCGAGTGTGCGCGCCCCACTCGTCAGAGATTAGAGCGTCGCGGGTTCGCCGACAGCCGCAGCGAGCTTGGTCAGTTCAGATTCGTACTTGCCCACGTCAGAGGCGTTGGCGCGCAGCGCCGCGCGTATCTCGTCGGGCGTGTAGGACTCTTTAATGTCGAGGTCGAAGTCGCGGCAGAACTGGCGTATGCCGTCCTCGCAGAAGCCGAGCGTGCGCGCCAACTTGAAGTTGATGGCGGCGTGCTCCGCGCGCTCCGCCTCGGCCAGCTTCCCGCGCAAGCCTTTCAGGGCCTCGCGCGTCGTCGCGGCGTGGAAGGTCAGGCCGTGCCACACGGCGCAGAAGTCGTAGGCGTCGCCGGCGAGCGTGCGGCGGTAGATTTCAACCTCTCCGATCTGGCGGACGCGCTCGACCTCGAAGGCTTCGTGAAGCTGCACCGAGCGGAGGCGAGTAGGGATTTTGCGCGCTTCGACCACGCCCGCCTCGACCAGCGAGTTGAGCAGCCAGTTGCCGCGAAAGCCGTCCAGAGCCACGTCGCGGCGCTCGACCTCGCCCGACTCGGAGACGCGTCGGATTTCGACGCGGCGGTTGGTGATGGTGCGCTTGGGGCCGTGCGCCCTGTGCCACGCCTTCGAGTAGGCGTTCCAGTCAGTCTCCTCGTCCTCGTTCGAGCGCACCAGCCACTCGCCGACGCGAGCGACGACAGAGGACGAGCCGCCGGCGTATTCGTTCAGGAGTGCCGCGAGCGGGACGGTCTTGAAGGTGTTGTCGTAGAAGCCGAAGGCGGCGCGGACTTCCGCGAGGCCCTTGTCGCGTTCGCGGGCGATCTCGCGCAACTCGAAAGCACGCTTGGCCTGCTGCTTGGTGATCTGAGCGTTCGTGCCCGAGGCCGCGCTGTTGCCCTTCCACGTCTTGTTGATGCACCGCGCGAAGGACTTTGTGCCGAACCAGCCGAGCGAGGGGCTGTCGAAGGCGGCGCGCGTCTCAGGAAGCTCGGAAAGCTCATCGCGCGTGAGGGTCTGCCGGAGCAAGGAGGGGAAGAAGGCGGCGAAGCGGTCAGTCAGGTTGCGGCGGCGCGGGGCGTCGGCGCTGTGGACGTTCGCGCGCAGGGCGTCGCGCTTGGCTTGGATTTTAGAGCGATAGTCCGCGATCAGTTCTCGCGCCTGATTCGCGCCGGGTCGCCCTTCCGTGTTGACCGCTTTGAGAGCCGCCAATTTTTCACGCACGCCCAGAGCGGAGTTCAGTATCGCTTCGACTTCCGCGACGACTTTGCTATTCTTCGTAACTGCCATGACCTAATCTCCTTTGTGGCTAGGTTGTGGTACAGAGCCTTGCGAGAGCTTCCACCTCTTGCGAGGCTCCTTTTTTGCCAACGACTGGCATTATACAGATTTCTATTAGCTTGTCAATAGAAATCTATTACATGGAGGTCGAGGAGGTTCAGCGCGGGATGGTCGGGTACTACAGGCTGAGGAGGTGAGCATGCTAAATCGGGTTTTCGCTACGCTGTTACTGGCGGCCGCGCTCGCGGCGTGCGCCGCCACTACGAACCCGACCGACGGCCGGGAGCCGCCCGGGGAGTTGACGCCGCCGGAGAGGGCGAAGGACTACCTCTTCCGGGGCATCGTCGCCTCGCTCGCGCGGTTCGTCGTCGAGCAGCCGGCGGCCGCGTAGCATCATAACGGCCGGGTGAGCAGCCTTTGAAGGGAGGACGCCCAGCGGAAATTGTCAGAACCCGACAAAGACGTTGACACGGCCACAGCCCCGCGTGTTACGATGCCGCCGGTCGCCGGGCGCTCGGTCGAAGAACTCGCCCGGCGGGAAGGGAAAGACCCGGTCGAGATACTCCGGCTGGAGCTGGAGTCTTACAAGGCGATGAAGGAGGCCGAGGGCAGGATCGAGGCCCAGGACAGGCGCCGCGCCCTCCTCTCCGAACTCGCCGTCGTCAACCGCAAGCTGGGGCTGCCGTCGCGCTGCACGTGCCCCGGCCACCCGCAGAAAACCGAGTAGCGGGCCACTACGCCCCAGAGCGTACCGTCCGCCGAACCGCAGGCCACCCGGCCTCGTTCGGCGGCTTTTTTATTCCCCGAAAGGGGCCGAGGGCGGCCGGCACGCAAATGCCGGCCGCCCCCTGACGACGGCGACAGGCGTCGCCACCGGCACACCAGAAGAGCCACCTTCTGATGAGCGCAGGGAATTTAAACCATCACCAGGGAATCGCCAAGCCGCGGGGCTGCGGCGGGGGGCTAAGGATGTTCCGGCGCATCATGCAGGCGGTGGCGGGCTGTGCTTGCGTCCTCGGCGCGGCGGCCACGTTCATCGGCTACGCCGCGGAAGTGACGCGGCTCTACAAGTGGGGGCAGACGCCGATGGCGGTCAACACGGCCCTGCTCTTCTTCATCCTGGGCGTATCGCAGTTGGCCGGCAGCCTTGAGAAGCCCAAATGACCTCCACCGAAACGCAACTGCTGCTCTCGATTGTGACCGTCGCCGGGGCCGGGGTGAGCGTTTACGTCGGCGTCAGGGTCGCCCTCGCGGAGGTCAAGCGCGACATCGCCAACCTCAACAAAGACTGCGAGGAGAGCACCCAGCGCATCGTGCGACTCGAAAACATCTACTTCCACCGGGGCAGCACCCGCCGCGGCGGCGGCGATTGACACCCCGGGCGGCGGACGCCGACACAGGAGGCGCGCGTTGAGAATCCTCGTCGCCGAAGACGAAGAATCCGTGAGCGGGTTGCTCCGCGTGCTGCTCGCCCAGTTCAACCCCGTCGTCGTCGCCGACGGGGCGCAGGCCGTCGAGGCCGCCCGCCGCGAGAGGTTCGATTTCATCCTCCTCGACCTGATGATGCCCGTCATGGGCGGCGACGACGCCGCCGTCCTGATCCGGGCCGCCGACGCGGACGTGCCCATCGCCTTCTTCACCGGCTACGGGGACGAGGCCCGGCGGCGCGCGGGCGTCCTCGCCGTCCGGCCCGTCGCCGTCTGGGTCAAGCCGAACGACCTCGGCGAGATGGTCGACGCCATCGCCGCCCGCGCTTTGGAGGCCAGCCATGTTTCGTGAACGCGACCGCCGCCTGCTCGTCCTCGTGATGGCCTCCGCGCTGTGCCTCTGCGCCCTGCTCATCGCCGCCCGCGCCGCCGCGGCCCGCCGCGGCGACCCCCTCAAGGTCATCCCGCTCTACAACCGCTTCGTCGAGAGTTACAACGAGTCGAACCGCCTGCTCACGGCCTACGAGGAGAGCCTCAAGGCGCGGCGGCCCGAGCGCTCCGTCGACCTCGGTCGCGCGCCAGTGCTGCGCGGGGCCATCGCCAACAGCCGCGAGCAGACGCGCCTGCTCGAAGAGATGTTCGAGGAAGAGTTCGGCTACCCGGCCGGCGAGGGGCGAAGGTGAACATCCTGTGCCCCGGCTGCCGGATGCCCCTCAGCCTGGAGGGATTCTACGTGATGCGCACGCCCGAGTGGTGGACGTGCCGCGAGTTGATCTGCTGCCCGCGGGGCCGAGTTCCACGTCGTCCGCTCAAGGGTCTGCTGGGTTAAAGGAGTCTGAGAAAGATGTCAACGGTTCTGAAGTTCGAGGGCATGACCGAGGCGCGGGCGCGCAAGCTGACCCGCCAGGTCAACGAGAGTTTCACCGAGGCCGGGCGTATCCTCAAGGAGATGCGCGACTCGAAAGGCTACGAACTGCTGGGCTATCAAACCTTTGAGTCGTACCTGAAGGCCGAGGTGAACTACAGCCGCGTCCACGCCTGGCGGCTGATTGAGAGCGTCGAAATCAGCGACCGCGTGTTACCTGTAGGTAACGCGCTGCTGCCCGAAACGCACGCCCGCGTGCTGCGTCTGGTGCCGGAAGAGAGGCAGGCCGAAGTCTACGACGAGGTCGTAAAAACCGCCGAAACGAGTAAAAAGAAGGTGTCGGCGCAACTCATCGCCGACACGCTGAAGCGGCGCGGCCTGCTGGACGAAGACCGGGAGATCGGACTCGGGGCCGACTCCCGGGAGAGCGACGAGTACACCGGTGGCGAGAACCCCACGGAGGCGATGCACGCGCGCCTGCAAGGCTTCGACAAGCACCGGCTGCTCCTGTTCGTGCTGAGGTGCGCGGCGCGCACCACGCCGTCTCTGAGGATCGAGGAGGCGAAGCTCGTGGAATTCGAGCCGGACGTGGCCGGCGAGATCACGCGCCTGAAAAAGTTCTTAAGGTTGCCTTGACGGCCACGGCGCGAGGGCTTTCTCGTCGCGCCGCCCGGGCTGAGGATGCGGGCCGCGGGAGGGTTCGGCGGTACGGGTGGAGGGTTCGTGCCGCGAAGCGGGGATGGCGGCGGGCGCGTTGACACCCGCCGCCATCCCGCGCGTCTGAATTCGTCTTACTTGCCGCGGGCCTCCCTAGCTTTCCCGTGCTCGATGATTTCACGCAGTGCCCTCTCCTGGCATCCGTTCGGGCACCGATTGAAGTAGCCCTTCTGCCTGCGGCCGCAGACCGGGCACTCGAACGTGGCACGCTTGAGGTTGTTCTGCTTCATAGGAATAGCCTCCCCTCCTCGGCCGCGACGTGCTCGGCCGGCTCGCGGACGACCTTGCCGAAGTTGCGGCGCGCCTGCTCCTGGCGTTTCGCGTAGCGCCGGATTCTGGCCTCCTGCTCCGGGGACATGCCTGGGTCGTTCAAGGCGTCGTCCGCGCATTCCCACTTACCCGACGCGTAGCTCTGAAAAAGTCGCTCGGCCTCTTGGCCGCACGTCTCGCAGGTGTGTTTAGCCATATCTCCGCGACCTCCTTTCAGGCGTACCAAGAGCAGTACATCGGCCTGCCGTCCCAGAGGCTCGCGCAGCCGTGGGCCATGCTGATGTAGCCGGGGCCGCTCTCGCTGTACTGCACGCGCTTCGTGATTGGCTGCGCCTTCTCCAGAAACTTGTCTTTGAGCGCGACGCGCGAGTCGGCCATGCCGTGTGACACCTCGGAGCCGGGCGCGGTCTCCTGCGCGACGGCCCGCATGGTGACGGTACCGGGCGTGGTCGAGACGATCTGGAAAAACTCGCAGTTGGTCTGCTCGTAGCCCCACGAGTAATGCAGGATGTCCCCGACCTTGTAGCCGTGGCGGAAGCCCCGCCGCTTGGCTAGCTGCTCGTCCTTGTAGGCTTTCGACTTGGCGAGCCGTTCGAGGTATTCGCGGACGGCCTGCTCGCGCCGCTGGGGCGAGCTGTAGCGGTAGTGAAAATCCGGCCTCTGGCGCTTGCCGCCGAAGGCCATGGCGTACAGGGCCCCGTCGCGCTCGTAGACGTAGACGACGGCGTCAACGTCTTTGGGCGTGACCTTGACCGCTCCTTTGGGGATGTAGAATTCTCGCGTAAGATGTCGCACGGTTTCTCGTCGCTCCTTTCCAATGAGTCTGGGGTGTGTGAAACCAAGAGGGGCTTAGGTGCTGCGAACATCTAAGCCCTTCGCCTTTATGCGGCCGCCTTCAGCTTGCTCTTGTCGGCAAGCGCGGCGTAGAACTCGCGGAACTCTGCCCGGTACGTGTGTCCCTCGGCCTCGGCGCGCTCCTGCTCGACCCGCTCGGGTGCCCACTCCTTGAAACCCCACTCGTCTTTGCCCCGCCTCTCCTCGGTGAAGCGGCGCACCTTGAGATGCGGCCCCGTGCGGTCGACGAGGTAAAGCCCGTTGTTCCCGTGGTCGGTCTGAATGTGGTTCAGGTCTGAAACCGCGTCGGAGCGCGGCCCGTTGACAACGCCCAGTGATAGCCCGCACTGCTCGTCCTGGTCGAAGAATTCGCCGACGAGCTGGATAAAGCGTGCACACTCGTACTCCTGATCGGCTCGCACGTCGCGCCGGGCTAACTCCTCCAGAAAGCCATAGATGCTTTCGGGGCCGCCGTTCCAGTGCAGGTAGACGGCGGGCGAGAAGTTGCCCTTGCCGTCCGTGAAAACGACTGTCGCTCTGTTTCCCATCTCAATCGCTCCTTTCCTGAGTTTGTGCCTTATGCGAGGTCGTAAAGTTCGCAGGCGTTACGCGCGGCGGCCCCGATGCTGGCGAACCTGCCGCCGTTCTCGCGCAGCGTGTCCGTGCTGTGCGCCCAAGTGAAGCCGCTTCCGTCGTTCGTCTTGCCGAGCTTGATGCCCGCCGCCTCTGCCCTCTCGATCTCAGGTGGAATAACCGACGCGCGATACGTTACACTTCTATAACTATCCTGTCAACAAAAATCTTCCCACATTTGTAACTATTCCCGTTCGCCTTCTGTTCCCTCTTGTGTAACTAGCAGAAAAGGTGTATGGTTGCGGGCATGGGGAAGGTCGTGCTGCACATCCGGGAGCGGGCCGAAAGACGCGGGATAAGGAACGCCTACCAGCTCGCGCAGGCTTTGGGCGTGCCGCGAAACATGGGTTCGCGGCTCTGGCGGGAGGACTTTACGCGCGTTGACCTCGACACGCTGGGGAAACTGTGCGAGGTGTTGAGGTGTCAGCCGGGCGCGCTGCTAACCTTCGAGAAGGAACAGAGGCGCGATGCTAACTAACGACACGGTTAATCTAATCTTCATTGCGCTGTCCATTGTGGGGAGCGCTATAGGAACCTTCGTGGGTGTACGGATAAAGCTTCTTGAACTTCAACGCGACATTCAAAACATGCAAAGAGACAACAGAGAATTCCAATACCATCTCAAAAATCTTGTAGAAGAACCCCCACGCGCCGTGTGTTCTCCGTCTCCGGCCCCGATGCTGGAGGAGCGTTTCGCCTCTGGGTATGTCCCCGATTGGGCTGCGCGCGATGCGGGAGTTATCACTGCGCCATCCGTCGTAGGGTGAGCGCCACAGGCGGAACGCCTGCACAGTCCCCAACCTCCACAAGTACAAATCTCTCACTTCCGGCCTGACCTCCCCGCACAACGCACCCCGCCCCACCCTCCGCGGCTGATAATTAACAATATGTCAGGGTCGTTTAACCGCTAAGTGCTGAGGGTAAAGGGCGAGGCGCACAGCGCCGAGGCGTGTGCGCGCCCGAATCGCGTTAAACCGTAGTCAGAAAGTGGCGAGTGTACGCCTATAGTCGTCAGAGTGAGAGAATGCGACTTTGGCACGGGAAATGACAACTCGCCACCGTGCGGACACCCACGCACCATGCTCTACACACTTCCCTCTACCAGCTCACCCCGAAGCCCCTCGAAAAGTGGACAGCTACAAACTCGCCACTTTCGCACCCGCCCGCCCCCACCCTCCGCCCTGTCCACCTTCGCCTATGTCGTTGTTTGTCCGAGGGTAAGGGGCGCACCCGGCCGATGCTGGTGCATGACCCGCGCGAAAATTTTTTAGGTTTTTGGGGGCCTGTTTTGCGATGCGAAATTCGCCGTTGTTTTTTCGCGCCACTTTTAAGTAGCTTGGGCGGCATGGACACGGGCTTACTGTTCGAGCCGCTCCGGGCCGCTCTTGAGAACCAGTTCCTCTCGGGCGGCGTGACGGAGATGCTCATCAAGGCAGAGGAGGGCAGGCTCCTCTCCTTCCTGGCGTCGGCGCAGATGTCGGGCGGGCGCGTGGAAGTGTGGGGCACGGACTGCGAGAACAAGTACGCCGCCGCGGGGCACATGATCTTCGCCGCGCTGCGGCGGCTCGGCTTCGTCACGCGCAAGGAGATCGAAGAAAGGCTGGGTGAAATCGAATGAGCGCACAACAGTCGGTCGTCAACAAGCCAGTCCTGCGGGACATCGAAGGCCCGGAGATGCTGGAGATCGTCCTCTCGGACATCCTGCGAAACGCCAAAGAGTCGCTCGACTCCGAGGAGTTCAAGGAGCGGCTGCGCCAGCAGTTGCGCGGATCGGGCCGCTTCGACGCGCACATGGTCTACCCCGTCTCGGTCTGCCACATGGTCGTGCGGGTGCAGGCCGCGGCGCGCATCAAGGTCTTCCCCGGCGAGAAAGACCCGCCGGCGCGCACGGTCGGCGCGGACGCCTCCGTCCTGGACGCCGCGCCCGAGGCGACGCTCCCCGCGCCCGGGGGGGCCGAGCCAATCGAGGAGGTCGAAGCCTCGGTGACGGCTTCGGCCGAGGCGAAGCGCGAGGTCGGAACGTCCGTGGAGACCGCGCCGGACAGGGTGCGGGAGGAGCACAACCTCACCGTGAAGCAGCCGGCGAAGCAGCCGAACGGGCGGGTCGTCAACGCGCCGGTGGAGCGGAGGCGGCAGTGATGCGCTACTGGTACGACACGGAGTTTATAGAGGACGGGCGCACGATAGACCTCATCAGCATCGGCGTCGTCGCCGAAGGCGGGCGGGAGTTCTACGCGCAGAACTTGGAGTGCGATTTCGGACGGGCGGGCGAGTGGGTGCGGGCGAACGTGCTGCCGCACCTCAGAGACTTCGACCCCGCCACGCTCTCCTGCGTGTTCGAGTACAACACGACGCCGTGGAAGACGCGGCCGCAACTGGCCGCCGCCCTCGCCGCGTTCGTCGGCGACGACACGCCCGAGTGGTGGGGTTCGTGCTCGGCCTACGACCACGTCGCGCTGTGCCAGTTGTTCGGCCGCATGGTTGACCTGCCCGCCGGCTGGCCGTTCTACACGAACGACATCCAGCAGTGGGCGCAATACATGGGCCTGCCGCGTGATTGGGATTCGCGCATCCCGGCCATTGGTACGGCGCATAGCGCGTTGGACGACGCCAGGTGGACAAGGCGTGCGTATGAATACCTGCTCGACTTCGACGCTCGCGTTATCGGCGTGCTTAGTTCCGCCGGGAAGGCGACCGCATGAGCCTCATCGAAGTCCACCCCGACCTGGCCGAGACGAACCGGCAACTCAAGCGAATCGCCGACCTGCTCGAAGCCTTCGTCGCCCCGCAACTGGCCCCGCCCGGCGAGTACGACAAGCCGAAGAAGGGGCGCGAGGCCATCGTCCCCGCGAAGAGGAAGGATGCCGACAACAGCCAAGCGGCCGAAAAAGCGGGGGCGTAAGGCCAAGCTCCGAGTCCCGGCGCACGGCGGCGGCCGGCCCCCGAACGAGGTGCTCGCCGGCTCGGTGCTGCGCACCTTCAAGGAGTTCGAGCGGCTCGACCCGGAGCGCCCCCTGCGCCACCTCGTCATGGACGCCGTGACGCTCCTCGCGCCCGAGCACGCGCCCCTGCGCAAGGTGCTGCGCCAGTGGGAGAAGCTGCACTCGCGCGACCAGCAGCGGCCGCTGGCGATTGACGAATGCGTGCTGGCCGCCGGGATGAAGGCGGAGGAGTTCAAGGGCCTCGTCGGCGGCCACCTCCGGGGCGTCGCGCGCGAGCGCATCGACAACATGATCGCCGCCCAACTGCCCGAACTCGTCGAGGTCAGCTTGGAAGAGGCCAAGAAGCCTGAGAACTTCAAGGAGCGGTCGCGACACTTCGAGTCTCGGGGCATCTTCCTGCCACCGCCCGGCCAGAGCACGACCGTCAACAACTTCGTCAACGCGCAGGCCCAAAGCGGGGAGCGCCAACCGCCGCCGGCGGTCGAGGGCTTTCAGGACTTCATGGACAAGCTCGTCCGGGGCGGGCAGCAGGCTCTGCCGCCGGCGCGCCCGCCGGTGATAGACGTGCAGCCCGAGCCGGCGAAGGAGGCAGAGCGTGCTTGAAGTCAACGTCCTCGCTGGCCCTTTCGTCGAGCCGGGCGACTACGAGCTGCTGTTCGGCCCGCTCGCCGGCGGCGAACAGGTGTTGCGCTACGACGCCGCGCCGAAGACGCTCGGGACGATCCTGCGCGACGCGGGCATCTTCCCGTCGCGCGCGGCGGCGAAGTCGAACGGGCGGGACTTGCCGCTGCCGGCCGGGTTCTCGGACTTCACAGGCGGGAAGGGCAAGGCGAGGAAGTGGAGGGTCACGGTCTGGAACCCGTCTTACGGCCTGTGCCCGACCTGCGCGCCCGGCAAAGACCCGGGCTGTCAATGTACGTGGTCGGGTGAGTCCTGCGACTGCCGGAACGCGGCCTGCGTCGCGGGGGAAAGGAAGGTCGCGTGAGCGAGAAGCGTGTAGAGGTCAAAGTCTTCCGGGTGTCCCTGCTGTGCGACAGGTGCGGCGGGGAGATGGAGCAGCGCGACACTCTCTCAGGGGGCGCGCGCCAGCGCATCCGCGGCTTCCTGTACCAGTGCGGCAAGTGCGGCTTCAGCGGCGTCATCGAGAAGCAGTACCCCTACTACGTATACGAGCCGGTGCAGGCCGCGGGCGGGATTCAGCGCGCGCCGGTCGAGTCGTCCATGCTCGCCTCGGTCGGCTACGACGGCAGGGAAGTCCTGGAGGTGGAGTTCAAGAACGGGGCGGTCTGGAAATACTGGCCCGTCTCGCCCTTCACCTACGACGCGCTGATGAACGCGAATTCAATCGGCTCCTTCTTCATCAACAACGTCCGGGACGCGACGGGCGTCCAGAGCGAAAGGGTTCTATGAGCGAAGAGTTGAACACAGGCGAGCGCGCGGCGCCGCAGACGGGCACGCTGACCTGCGCGACCTGCCAGACCGAGTTCACCGTGGCGACGCCCGAACTCGTCGTCATCAACTACCCGGCCCTGTCCCAGGTCGTCGGCCTGCACCCGCAGCCCTTCCGCTGCCCGGGCTGCGGCGAGCACTACCTCCCGCTCATCGCCGGCGCGCAGGTCGCGTGGAACTGGGCCGCGGTCGAGCCGCCGAAGGAGGCCAGCCGCCTCGTCCTGCCGCCGGGGCTTCGGCGGGGGCCGGGGCGCTGAGATGGGTGGCTGCGCCGTCTTCTTCGTCTTCGGGGTGGCGCTTTTGGCCGGGGCCTGCCTGACGCTCGCCACGGCGAACCTCTTCTACGGCCCGGCCCTGCTGTTCACGCTGGCGTGCCTCGCGCTCCTGGCGGACGAGGTGGTCAAGGCGATAAAGGGGGCGCGGTGAGGCGCTACGGCCACTACCTCGTCCGTGATGGCGCGGAGGTCGTCGCGCTGACCGTGCGCGTCTCCGGGGACGAGTACAAGCTCGCGCGCTTCGACATCGTCGGCGAGAAGTGGATGTGGCTCCAGCGCGAGAACGCCGCGAGGCTCAAGGGCTTGAAGTACATCCACTACGAGTCGGGGTGGGACGGCGAAGGCGGCGACTTCACGGCCACGAAATACTTCTGCGCGCCGGCCGACTGCGTGTATAAGCCAGAGCCGCGGCGCGCGCAGACCGGGAGGAAACTGTGAGCGACGACCCGTCCATCTTCGCCTACGAAATACACGCTAAGGCTTACGGCAGGGAGCCGCACCCCCTCCGCCCCTTCCCGTCCGTCACCGGGCCGATAATATGGGAGGGCCTGAACGCCCGGTTCACGGTGGAGGCGCGCTCTGCCGCCGACGCGCTCGTGCAGGCGCAGGTCGGCCTTGAGGCTCAGTACGAGGACGGCCACCTCTACAGCTACCGGATCACCGGCGTCCGCCCGGCGTAATGTACTCCCCCCGCGTCATCGAGGCCCGCGTCTCCGCCGCCGAGTCCGCCCTCGGCTTCCCGCTCGTCCGCCACACAATCGAGGAGGTGGAGGCCAGAAACCGCTACCTTGACCACCTCCGCGCCAAAGACCCCGAGTTCAAGCTCTCCGAGGAAGACCGCCGCTACGTCACCAACGAGCGCACCCTCTGCACGCTCGACTTCGGGTACTGGGCGACGCGCTACGCCTGGATCAAGGGCCTCGGCAACGTCGTCCAGCGGTTCCGCCCCAACGTCGCGCAGAGAATCTTCTTAGACATCATCGCCGAGATGGAGGAGGCGGGCCACGAGATCATCCTCCAGTTCATCAAGGCCCGCCGGCTCGGCGTCTCCACCGTCTCGGAACTCGTCGTCAACCACCGCGTCCAGTTCTTCCCGAACGTGACGGCCATCGTCGGGTCGGTAGACCCGGACGAGTCCGACAAGATGTCGAAGATGCTCACCTTCTCGATGGAGCGCCAGCCCTTCTGGCTGCGCCCCAAGAGCCGCTACTTCGGCGACGAGATCGGCCCGGCCGAGAAGGGGGCCTTCAAGAAGGGCGAGTTCTACGAGTTCTCGAACAACTCGCGGCTCGACGTGCAGCACGGCACGCAGACCAAAGACTTCGGGCGCGGCAACGACCCCTCCGTCTGGCACCTGTCGGAACTCGCCAAGTACGAGAACCCGGAGGGGAAGATCGACGGCGGGCTGCTGCGCGCGGCCATCCCGCACCCGCTGAACTTCGGCGTCTTCGAGGGCACCTGCGAGGGCGACACCGGCTGGTGGTTCGACAAGTACCACTACAACAAGAAGTACTACGGCCGCGAGGGCTACGGCGCGCGGATGCGCCCGACCTTCCTCCCGTGGTTCGTCGGCTCCGACATCTACCCGACCGAGACGTGGCTCCGCTCGAACGGCTGGGACGCCATCCGCGACGCCTGGAGGCCCGCCAGGGAGACGGCGAAGCACGCCGAGAAGTGCGAGCGGTTCGTCCGCTCAAGCCCGCACCTCGCGAAGCACCTCGGGGCCGACTGGCGGATGCCGCGCGAGCAGCAGTACTTCTACGAGTCGAGCATCCGCGAGTACCGCGAGCAGGGCAATCTCCACCTCTGGTTCTCCGAGATGGCCTCGGACGACGTGGAGATATGGCAGAGCCGGGAGCACTCCATCTTCGACGCGGAGCTGCGCCTGCGCTACCGCAACGCCTGCGAAGACCCGGTGGCCGTCTTCGCCATCAGGGGCGAGTCCGTGCCCGAGAAGTTCTGGCCGCGCCGCTCCGAGATAGATTTCGAGTTTAAATTTCCGGGGCTGAGGCATTGCCCGCTCGGGAAGATCGTCAAGAGTTCGCGGGACGGGGCGGTCGTGCTCCAGGTGACGGCCGAGTTCAACCGGACGCTCCCGCCGTTCGTCTTCGAGCTGGTGCCGCTGAAGTTCCGCGGCTACTCGGAGATAGACCCGCTCGGCAAGCTCTTCGTCTGGGAGTGGCCCGAGCGGGAGGCGGCTTACGGGGTGGGGTTCGACACGGGCGACGGCCTCGGCGAGAGGCGGTCGAACAACACCGTGGCGGAGGTCATGCGCCGCGGCGACCGCGAGCGCAACGACGCGCAGGTCGCTGAGTTCGCCTCGCCCGACATCTCGGGCACGGCCATGTGGCCCTTCGGCCTGGCGGTAGGGGCCTTCTTCTCGGTGCTCCGGGGCGGGAAAATCCGGCTCCCGAAGGCCGTGCCGGAGGTGAACCGCGAGGGCGGGAGGGAGCTGCGCGACCACCTCATCAAGCGCGGCTGGCCCGCCTCGTCCATGCACGTCGAGCTGCTGCGCTCCGCCACGAGGCGCAAGAACGCCACCCCGACCATCGGCCTGAACCTGAACGCCGTCAACCGCGAGCGCATACTCCAGTGGGGCTACGACGGCATCTCGAACGACTACCTCGAAATCAACTCGCCGTGGTTCGTCGGCGAGATGGACACCTTCGTGAAGCGGGACGACGGGACGTGGGGCGCGGCGAAGGGTAAGCTCGACGACCGCATACTCGCGCTCAGTGAGGTCTTCTACAGCCTCTACGAGCACGAGACGCGCAACGCCGGGCCGAACCCTTTTATTGAGAGGGAGCGGCAGATGTCGGACGAGGTGAAGTACCCCGTCCACCGGGACGAGCAGGCTTTCTTCTCGGGGTACGGTGGGAACCTGGAGAGGTGGTGAGCATGGACACGATAACAGTCGAGTATCGGGTAGGTTTCATGCGCGGTTGTGTCATGTTTTCAACTCTGGGCGAGGCGCTAGGGTTCATCTTCAATATTAATCGCCAAGAGCAGTTTGACCCACGCGGGAACTTCGCTCGAATCGTGTGGTGATGCGGCCCGAGTGCGTCAACTGCGGTAAGGCTTCCGGGTACGACGACGGCGTGTGGCACCCCGGCGAGTTCTGCCTGTACGGGATGTTCTACGTTTGCTCGAACATGACGGCCGAAAATCGCCGTTGACGCCCCCGCCCGCCACTCTCTACCGTCTCCCGCATGGCGAGGTTTAACTACCGTCACCACAAGTACCTCTGCGCCGCCGGCCACGAGACCCTGAAGCTCATGGAGTCGAGCGCGGTCAAGTCACACGTCCGCTGCGGCCGGAAGGGCTGCCGCAGGCGCGCCTTCCACCAGCGGCTCGCCGCCCGAATCATCGCGGCCAAGCCCATCGTCTACTACGAGAACGCGAAGGGCGAGAAGTGGGTGCCGCCCGACGACACCACCCGCTGCCCCTTCCCCGAGTACCAGCGCCAGGAGATACCCGCGCACGACATCATGGCCGTGAGGCGCTTCGAGCGGCAGATGGCGCGCGACCGCACGAACCTCGAACGCCAGATTGAGGAGCGCCAGCTCCGAGGCTTCGTCGAGCGCCGCGACCGCGACCACGCCGAACTCCGCGAGATGATGAAGGGGATGGACGCGGAGCACCGCGACCTCGCCGAGGAGTTCCTCCGGCTCTCGCAGGAGGGCTACTCCCGGCCCGTCACGGCGGACTTCTTCGTCGGCGCGTACAGCTAAATGGCCCTCAACCAGTACCACTGCCCCCCGGCCGCGACCGACCACCCGCTCAAGCTCGGGTGGCTGCGCGAGGCCGTCGAGGAGGCCGAACTCTTCCTCAAGGGCCAGCCCGGCTACGACCAGCTCGAAACGGACATCCGCGAGTTCGAGCGCACGGAGGCCGACCTCTCGGACGGCGCCAATTCCAGAATCCACGTCAACCGCCCGAAGGCCCAGATCTCCGACGTGGTCTCCACACTGGGGAACCTGCGGCCCATGTGGAACCACGTCGCCAGCGACCGCCGGTTCGAGCGGCAGGCCAAAATCCTCAACAAGTGCTCCTGGGCCTGGTGGCACAACACGCACGCCTACCTCCGGTTCACCGAGGCCCTCCAGTGGTCGGCCGTCTGCCGCACCGGCTACCTCGTCCCGGGCTGGGAGCCGCACTACTACGGCTTCGGCGAGGGCGAGATCACGCTGAAGGCCGTCGGGCCGAAGTCCGTCCTCCCCTTGTGGCTCCCCGAGGACTTCGACTTGCAGCGGGCCTACGCCGTCATCGTCTGCGAGGAGGTGCCCGTCACCGAGGCGTGGGCCCGCTGGCCCGGCTCCGAGGAGAGGATTCGGCCGAACGGCGAGAGGCCGTCCTGGTGGCGCAGGTTCGGCTCCGTCCTCTTCCGCGAGTGGAACATGTTCGAGCCGGAGGCCGGGCGCGGCGACGGCAAGCTCAGGCCAGCCTGCCCGACCGTGATGGTCTACCACGCCTACGTGCGCGACGGCTCCCGCAACCTCGGCGACCGCCCCGTCCCGATGGGCGACCCCGGGGCCTACTGGCACTACGAGGTGCCGCCCCTCGGCGGCGACATCCCCTCGGGCGTCTTCCGGGACGGCCGCGAGCTGACGAAGAAGGCGGGGCCGGAGGAGACGCGTCTCTACCCGAACCGCCGGCTCGTCACCTTCACCGACTCCTGCGTCCTCGAAGACGGCCCGAGCCGGTTCTGCCACGGGCGCGCGCCGGCCGTCAAGATCACCCTCGACCCGTGGCCCTGGAGCTACCTCGGCGGCTCGATGTACCGCGACGTGAAGTCCATAGACGAGGCCAACAACCGCCTGCGCCGGGTCGTCAACGACTCGGCCGAGTGCCGCGTCAACCCCAAGATGGGCATCGACGAGAACCAGTTCGAGAAGTCCTTCGCCGAGGGCCTCGACCTCAGAAAGCCGGGCGGGCACACGATGGTGGACAACACGCTCGGCGACGCCATCAAGCCGCTCGTCCCCTACCAGCACTACGACGTGCCGCAGTGGGTCTTGCAGTACCTGACCGACAACGAGCGGCTGGCCGATGAGATGATCGGCCGCACCGACTTCAACGCGCTCGCCCGCGCCCGGCAGATGCCCTCGGGCGACACGCAGGAGAAACTGCTTGAACTCGTCGGGGGGCGCACCAAAGCCAAGTCGATCCAGATGGAGTCGTCCGTCGTCGAACTCGGCCGGATGGTGGACGGGCTGATCTTGCAGTACTACGACGCCCGCCGCCGCTTCCAGCTCCTCGGCTTCGGGGGCGTCACCAGAGAGGACTTCGACTTCGTCCCGAACGACCTCGTCCCGGCCGTGCTGCCCGACACCGACCCGGCCTCGGCGCTCAACCGCTACCGGGGCCAGCGGGCTAAAGCCTTCCAGAAGCTCTTCCAGATTCAGGTCGAGCGCGGGTCTCTGCACGACATCACGAACATGACCCGGCAGCTCATGGCGATGCGCCTCTTCGAGGGCGGGAAGTTCCCGATGGACTCGTGGACGCTCGCCGAGATCATGGGGCTGGGCAACATGGGCCAGCCGCCCGAGACCCCGAACGACACGCTCCCGGAGCGGTTCGCCGTCGAGCAGCTCATGCGCGGGGAGGCGCAAGCCTACATCCAGGCGCGGATGCAGTCGATCCTGATGCAGAACTCGCCGCAGGCCCAACTCCTCAACTCGCTCGGCGCGCTCGGCGGCCTGGCGCAGGGCGGCGGCGACGGCTCAGACCGCCCGCAGGGGCGTCCGCCCACCTACCAGGACTCGCCGCGCCTCGTGACGAAGGACGGCGGGGAGAGGACGACCATCGCGACCTCGAAATGAGCAAGACGCCCACAGGCACGCTGAACGTCAAGCGCGAGACGCGCCGCGTCGAACTCGTCTTCGATGGGCACGTCCTGGACGTGCTGGCGCTCGTCGCCGGCGACAAACAGTCCGGCACGCTGACCGTGAAGTTCAACCAGGGCGAGGCGTACTTCGTCTCCTTCGACCGGGTGGAGAAGCGCCTACGCCCGGAGGTGTGACGGTGAAGGACTGGGTGGCCCGGCGCCGCAAGCGCGCCCGCATGGACAGGAAGCGGCACGCGCGCCTCATGCGTAAGATTCAGAAGGCGCAGGCCCTCGGCCGCGCCGACGAGATTCTGGGCCTCGCCACGTGGGGCAAGCGATTCGGCCGCACGGCGCGGTTGAGGGCCGCCTGAAATTTTCGCCGTTGACGCGCCGGCCGCGTCACGTAGTAGGCTGACGACGATTTAGGCCGACCGACCGGCTTTCGTAAGCGGGGGAGGGGGCCGTTGGGGAGAAATCCCTGGCGGCCCCTTTCCCTTTTTGGCCCGGAAGGAACCTTGAGTGGACGGACTCCCGACCAGAGACATGCCGACGGGCGCGGCCCCGGCGATGCCGCCGAACCAACTGTTCGGCGCGCCGCAGGCCGACCCCTCGTCCGTGGCGATGGACGCCGTCTCGCAGCTCAAGCAGGTACTGGAGATCGCGACGGCCGTCGCCGGGCAGATACCGGCCGTCGCCGAGAAGATGCAGGCCGTCCGGCAGGCGACCGTGGAGGCACTCCTCGTCGCCCAGCAGGCGGCGCAACCCGCGGGCGGTAGTCCCTACTGAGGGATGGCACCGGACGCACCCGACGAATCACTGGCCCTCAAGTATGAGGAGGTGAGAGGAAGCAGATGGCACAACTGAATATCGACGATTTCACGAAGGGGCTGGCGCTCTCCGACGAGGAGCGGGCGCAGCTCTCGAACATCCTCGGCAAGGAGGAGAACCAGAAGGTGGTCGCCGAGCGCGTGATGATGCGCTCCGACTACAGCCGCAGTCAGGACGAGGTGGCCCGCCAGCGGCGGGAGCTGGAGGAGCAGAAGGCCCGCGAGGACGCCTACCACAACGAACTCGCCAGCTACGAGGCGCAGGTCAAGGCGAAGGAGGCCGAGTACGACAAGTACCTCCTGAGCATGAACCTCCAGCCCCGCAAGGACGACCCGCCCGCGCCGCCCGCGGTGGACATCAAGCAGCTCGAAAAGCAGATCGGCGACCCGCTCCGCCAGCAGATGACCGGGGCCGCCACCGTCCTCTTCGAGATGGCGACCTCGCTGACGCAGGCCCAGAGCCGCCACTTCGAGCTGTACGGCAAGCCCATCCCGGCCGACAAGGTCACGGAACTCGAACTGAAGTTCAAGACCTCTGACGGCACGAAGCCCTTCGCGGCCATCGCCGCGGAGGAGCTGCACTTCTCGGAGCGCGAGCAGCAGTTGCGCGACGAGGAGACGCAGCGCCGCGCCGACCAGTTGGCCGAGGAGCGCTTCCAGAAGCTCGTCACCGAACGCGGGACGCCGTCGGCCACGAACGGGGCGCCGGACTCGGGCGTCTTCGAAGGCAAATTTTCCACGGAAGTTAAGAGGGCGCCCGAGCCGGAGAGGCAGGCGGCGGACACGCAGGAGTTCCTGAAAGTCCACGCCGAACTCGAACGCCAGGGCGTCGGGATGTACCAGTGATGACCGGACTGCTCCCCCGAGGGGCGTCCGGCGCTCAAAGGAGTAGCGGATGTCTCTCAACATTAACTGGCTGAACGCCATCGCCCAGAAGACCATCCACCGGCAGGCGGTCTACGACTACGTCTTCCGCACGGCGGCCATCCTCGCCTACCTGCGCCGCAACGGCCTGGAGCCCTACGAGGGCGGCGTCTCCGTCGACGACGCCATCCTCTTCGACGCGATGCTCGCCGGCTCCTACGACACCGGCGACCCGTTCAACACGGACGTGACCGAGCCCATCGCGGGCCGCACCTTCACGCCGCGCAAGTACTACGCGCCGGTGGCCGAGTACCTGGAGAACCTCGCCGTCAACCGCGGCCCCGCGTCGGTCTTCAACGCCCTGAAGATCAAGCACGCGGCGTCGCTGAAGACCCTCAACACGGTCATCAACGTCGACCTCTACCGCCACGGCCAGTCGATCTCGGGCGAGGATCGCTCGCAGAAGACGAACGGGCTGGAGGAGGCGCTCTCGAACGGGACGGATCAGTCCTACTACGGGAACACCTTCACCTCCTACGGCGGCCAGACCCGGAACGCCGAGGTCGGCGAGGCGCTGAACTCGACGCCCCTCTTCGGCGGCAACACCTCGACGGGCGTGGCGGGGCAGGCCACCTACGACCTCCTGCTCGACGGGTATCTTTCGGCCTGCAAGGGCGACCGCAAGCCCGACATCGGCCTCTGCAACAAGACGTTCTGGGGCTTCCTGCTCAAGCGCATCCAGTCGGCGCAGCAGTTCCACTTCGACGTGAAGGTCGGCTCGGAGGCGGTCTTCGGCGCGACCTCCATCAAGTTCATGAACACCGACATCATGATCGACGAGTACGCGCCGACCCGCTCGAACGAAGGCGCGAACGCCAAGCTCGGCGTCTGGCGCACGGACGCGACCGAGACCATCTCGGGCACGCCCACGTCGGACTCCAGGCTTCCGGCCTCGGGCACCTACGCGCCCGCCGAGGTCTTTTTCTGGCTCAACTCGTCGACGCTCAAGTTCATCCTCTCAACGCACCCGCTCTTCCGCTTCGGCTGGACGGGCTACATCCCGGCGCAGGGGAACTCGAAGATCGTCGGCCGCACGCACGTCATGGGCACGATGAAGGTCACGGAGCCGTGGCTCAACAAGGTCATCTTCGGCTGCAACAGCTAAAGGGGAGAGAGAAAAGAAATGTTCGCACGCAACGGTTTCCAAATCCTCGGCGGCGGCAAGCTGAACGACCAAGACATCTCGTCGGCCGTCTTCAACTCACTCGCCTTCGCGAAGGGCGAACTGGGCAAGGCGGCGTGGCTCACGGTGGCCGAGGCGCTGGCGCTCTCCTACACCACGCTCGCCACGCTCTACGAGGGGGCGTACC
>JALZHT010000208.1 GCA_030860645.1 Acidobacteriota bacterium | reverse complement strand
GCGCCGGGGCGGTCTTGGCCGCCGGGGCGTTGGGCGCGGCGCTGTTGGGCGCGGGAGGCAAAGCGGCCGGGAGGGCGGCCGGCCACGCCTTAGACGCGGCCGTCATCCGTGCGCGCCTGCACGACGAGTTGCACATCTTCGAGGAGGCGCTCAGGTCGGGCCGGACGGTGGTCGTGGCCCTGGCTGAGACGGACGAGAAGGCTGAAGCGGCGCGGGCCGAGTTGGCGCGCGCCGGGGCTCTCGGCCTCGCGGAGGCGCGCGAAATCTGGTGGGAGGGCTTGCGCTCCGCGGAGGCGGAAGAATACGCGAGGCTGGGCAGGGATTTCGCCGCCGACGAGCCGGCTTTCCGCCGGGGCTTCGAGGCGGCGCTCCACCCGCAGTCGCGCGGCAAGAAGTTTGAGGACGCTTCAGACTTCCTGCGCGAGCGCTACGGCGAAGACCTACCGAGCGAAGCGTTCCGGCGCGGATATGAGCGGGGCCTGACGCACCACCGAGGTTTGACCGACAGGCTTCATGTTGAAGGTAAGATCGTCTGACAGAGAACGTAGAAGGGTGGCGCGCCGACGATGACAGCCGCCCTCTCACGCATGACGGTAGACGAGGGAGTTTCGGTGAAGGTAGAGGGGCACAGAATCCGGGTCGAGGACTACGAACGATTCGTCGGGGCGGAGGCGGTCGAGCGCATCCTGGCGAAAGCCGCGCCGCTCAGGGACGCGCACGTCGTGCACATCAACTCGACTTACTACGGCGGCGGCGTGGCCGAAATCCTGCTCTCGCTGACGCTGCTGATGAATAACCTCGGGGTGCGCGCCGGCTGGCGCATCATCCAGGGGCCGCCCGACTTCTTCGGCATCACCAAGAAGATGCACAACGGCTTGCAGGGCGGCCGCATTCAACTCACCGAGCAGAAGCGGCACATCTACGAGGAGACGATCTGCGAGAACGCCATCCGCAACCACCTCGACCACGACCTCGTCGTCATCCACGACCCGCAGCCCCTCCCGCTCATCGAGCACTACAAGCGGCGCGGGCCGTGGATCTGGCGCTGCCACATTGACCTCTCGAACCCAGACCGCGCGCTGTGGGATTACTTGGTCAAGTTCGTCGAGCAGTACGACGCCGTCGTCCTTTCCATCGAGGAGTACCGGCAGCGGCTCAAGACGCCGCAGGTCTTCTTCATGCCGGCCATTGACCCCTTCTCGATCAAGAACCGCGAGTTGAGCGAACGCGAGGTTGACGAACGGCTCGACCACTACGGGATTACGCGCGACCTCCCGCTCATCGTGCAGGTCTCGCGCTTCGACCGCTGGAAAGACCCCGAGGGCGTCATCCGCGCCTACAAGCTGGCGCGCAGGGAAGTGGACTGCACGCTCGTCCTGCTCGGCAACCTCGCCACCGACGACCCGGAGGGCGAGCAGGTCTATCATTCACTCCTCGGCGAGCGGGAGGAGCGGATCATCATCCTCTCGCGGGAAGACACGGCGTTGGTCAACGCTCTCCAGAGCCGCGCCGCCGTGGTGCTGCAAAAGTCTCTGCGCGAGGGCTTCGGGCTGACGGTCGCCGAGGCGATGTGGAAGGGGACGCCCGTCATCGGCGGCAACGTCGGCGGCATCCGCCACCAGATCGAGGACGGCGCGAACGGCTTCCTCGTCTCGTCCGTCGAGGAGGCCGCCGCCAGAATCGTCCAACTACTCAAGGACGACAGGCTCCGCGAGCAGATGGGCCAGCTCGCGAGGGAGACGGTCAGGAAAAATTTCCTGCTCACACGCTACCTGGAGCAGCACCTCGACCTCTACAACTCCTTCGAGACGATCTTCCGCCTCAGACGTCAGTGATTTAGACGAGGGCGCATGAGGAGAGGCGAAGGCCCTTCGAGCTTTTCAGAGCGGGCCGGGGCGGGGAGCATGACTCATGGCGGGTAGGGGCGAAGCCGTAACGCCCGCCGAGCCGGACGCGCGCGCGTCCGGCTCCGGTCTTGAAGGATGATCCCGGCGTGGGCCGGAATCTTTATCAGCGGGCGCTCCCGCCTCACTGCACGCGGAAGATGCCCCACATCCCGCCGTCGAAGAGGAACGAGGACTGATTCCTGTAGAGGTAATCGCCTTGAATTAGGAACCGCCCCCCCGCGCCGTTCTTCAGCAGCAGGTCGAAGTGGCTACCCGCGCCGATGCCGAGGCGTGCCCCCTCCCACTGCGACAGCGGGTTGTGCCCCTGCACCGTCGAAGCATTCATCCACGGCAACTCCTCCCAGATGTGGCCGTGGAGGTTGAAGACGCTGTTGCGGGCGTGACCGCCGGGCATCAGCAGGCGGAACCTGGACGGGGTGCCCGCCGACGCCGTAAAGATCGGCGTGACAGGGTCTCCATGCACACCGGAGTCGAGCACGTTGGTGAAGATGAACCGACGTTCGCGCCGTCGCTCCGCGTCACGTCGAAGAAGACGAGCTGCGGGTGCAGGCCGACGTGCGTCGAGGGCTTGACCTGGTTGGCGTTGAAGTGGTTGACGATCATCGGCATCGTGTTGAAGCCGTCGAAGGATGACATGGCGCGGGAGTCCGCCGTCGTCTATCGTGTCGAGCGGCGGGTGCGGCGGGCGGTGGCCCGCCACGCCGGGCACGAAGAACGGATAGCCGGGATTGCCTGTCCCCGAAATCTGCGGCTGGCCGTTGACGATTGACACCTGCGCCTGCGGCATGGGCGGCATCGGCAGCGTCGGGATGGGGATGACCCCCGGAATCGGCGTGCCCCGCGCGATCTCGCCGTCGGGGTAGGCGCGCGCCCCGACGGCGGGTCGCCCGTCGCCGTCGAGCGGCGTGCCCTCCTCGAACACGTCGTGGACGCGCCACAGTCCCCACATGCCCTGCGCGAAGTGCGGGTAGAAGTGGCAGTGGAAGATCGCGTCGCCGACCGTCCGGTTGCGGCTGCCCGAGCCGCGGATGATGTCCGTCACGAACGAGTGGCCGGGGCCGAAAGCCTGACTGTCGAAGACGGTCGAGGACAGAGACGACGCCGGCGGAGCGGCCCCGACCGACATCACGCACGGGCGTTGAGCAGGGCCGCGGCGGGTAGCTCGTCGCGGTGGGCCGGCTCGGAGGCCGGGCCGCAGAGCCAGTTGGGGACATCCCGCCGGAGCAAGCCGCCGGCAAGAGAGGCCAAGGTGCCATGAAGAGCGGGCGGAGTGGCTCAGGCGGGGGTTGGCTCTAAGTTCGCGCTTTTTTCTTCAACATCTGCGGGGTGCACGCCGCGCACTTGCAGCCCACGGGCCGGATGTGCTCGTCGAAGTACTCCGGGCCGTAGTCGAGGGTGATCTCCTCGCCGGCCCGGATGGCCCGCCGCGACCAGACCCACACCCTCCGGCCCGAGATGCGCGCCTCCGCGTTAGGCCGGCACGAGTGGTTGAGGTAGCGGGCGGGGTTCGGGCGCGAGCGGCCGTCGAGGGCGAGCCCGCCGCCTAAGTCGAAGAGGTACTTGCCGCGCGCCTCCTCGGCGGGGACGACCCGGCCGACGAACTCGATGATCCGCCGTCCGGCCGGGACACGCCGCAGCGAGAACAGGCCGAGCCCCGCGGAGGAGCGCTTCACTTTCAGGTCTTCCCTGGCGGCCGGCATCTGCTTACAGAAGTTATGAGGGCGGTCCCGGAAGGCTGGGTAGGGTGGTGGAGCGGCAGGGAGGTTAGCAGCGTAAAGCGCCGCCGTCAACAAGAAGCTGTGCCGCCGAGTAACGTACCGGCCGACCGACGTGAGGCGGGCGAGGCAAACGGCGGAGTGAAGCTCGGTGGGGCGCTGCGAGATATTCCGGGTCGGGGTCATCTCGCGCGTGGGAAGCTCCTCCGCGAGCAAGTACTGCGCGGAACCTCCCCGGTAACAGAGTGAGGGCGGCGCTACGTGGTTCGCCGCCCTCTGATGCGCGCCCGGGTTAGACACCCGCCGTGGCCGGGGAGGGCGCGGCGTCCTGCCCGCCCGCAACATTCTAACGGCCGTCGGCTTCTGAGCTGTGCGGTCAGCCGCCCTTCACATCCTGAGACGTGATGTCGATCGTGATCATGAAGCCGTTGGTGCCTCTAAACTCGAAAGGCTTCTTACCAGCGCGATACGCTTCGACCTCATTCGGCATCAGGATGAACCCCTCGTTGCGCGGGACTCCCCAGTACCTCAGGTTCCTGATCACGACGGGCCCGTCGTTCATCGCAGAGTCGGGGCGGCGGAGGATGACTTCGGCGATCTTCCCGCCGGCCAGCCGCGCTTCGGCCCGCCGCGGCTCGGCCTTCCACTCCATCGCCGCGTCGCCGGCGACGGTGAAGGAGCTCCACTTGACCGGGTAGACGTGGCCTAAGACGGTCGCGATGGCGTCCCGCTGCTCTTTCGATACCGAGGGGTCGAACGTCAGCACGGCCCAGTCCATCTGCCCTTTCGAGAAGTCGCCGCCCAAGTCGCCGGCCACCCAGAACTTCGCGCCGTCGAGTTTCACGTCGCCCGAGTGCCCCCGGTTGACCTTGAAGGCGTTGTTGAAACGGCAGTAGTGTTGGCCGCCCCCGCCGTGGGAGGCGTGCCCGTCGTGGCTGCCGTGCGCGGCGGGCTTATCGTTGAAGTAGCACTGGCAGAACATGGGGCAGCTACACGCCTCGATGATCGTGGCGTTGAGGGCCCAATCGGCTGCCGGTTTCGCCGGCTGGGAGGGCGCCTGGGGGGTCATCTGGCCCGCGTTCGTGGCTACCAGGATGAGGATCACGAGCCCGGCTGCTAACAGGTAGTAACTCTTGAATTTGGTCACCGCGTTTCCTCCTTATGTTTGGCGGCGGGTGATGGGGCTACTGCCCCTGCGTGCAAGGCAGTCAAGGGGTCGGATCAGAAGTGCCGGAGTGCTTTTATGCCAAGCGCGGGAGCAAGTCAATAGCGGGGGGGCGTGGCCGATGCACTTCCGCCTCACGGGGGCGGCCCGACGAAGGGCGCGGGGGTGCGCCAGGGGCTTTGGTGATAACAGGCGCGCGCTTCGTCGCTTTCTCAATCTGCGCCTTGCGCGGCCCACCCGCCTTAGGCAGATCGAGCGCCCCTCGGGCCGACTCCGCCGCCCCCTCCGGGTCGCGCCGCTCCGCCTCGGCCAGCAGCTCGGCCCGCTCCTCCCGCGTCATCTCTTGCAGGTACTCCAGGAAGGCTTCGCGCCCCTCGTCGTCGCTGAGCGCGGCTTCGAGGCGCTCCACGAAGTCGTCGAACCGGCTCACGTCTGCCCGCCTCCCTGACGCCGCCCAGGCGTGTCGTCGCCGGAACCGTCCTCACGTCTCCGGCTGAGCTTGCGCAGCACCGCCTTCAGCCCCTGAGACAGTTCCGAGGCCAACTCCGGCGTGGAGCACTCCGAACCCGGCTTGGGCAGCTTGAGCTTAGGCTCCGGTTCAGGATAGACCCGCTCGCCCGGCTTCCTCTTTTTAGCTGGCTTGTGCGCTGTCACTTCCTGATACCTTTCTCCTCGATGACGACCGTCACCTCGCTCTCCGTCTCGTTCTCCAGGCGGACGCGGTGCGTCCGCTTGTCGACGACGATCCGGCGGGCCGGGGCCTCCTGCCCTCCGGGTTGCTTCAGCCGCCCGGAGGCAGCATCCTCGATATTGTGCATGGCCTTGTCAAACTCACTCACTTCTCCCCGCCTTTCTCGCTACCGCGGCCCGGATAACCCGGCCTCCCCTGCAGGCGCCGCCTCCTCAGGAATAAGGCGACGACCAGGCCGAGGGCGACGGCGGCCGGCGCCAGGTAGAGCACCAGGGCCAGCCACCCCGGCAGGGTATCGGCATCGGTCTGCATCAGCGCCACGCCCCCTGTCCGGATGCGCCCGCGCCGAAAATAAAAACGGTTTTCATATTAATGACCTCGCCACTTCTCCCCGCCTCTCTTTTTAACTAACCGTTCGTTGATTCGCAAGGCCGGCGCGCC
>JALZHT010000878.1 GCA_030860645.1 Acidobacteriota bacterium | reverse complement strand
GGCGGGGTGGTGTTGGCGGGGTTGCTGGTCTCGTCCCTGGCTTCGATGTAGGGCGAGACGCCGTTGATGCGCGCCTCGACGTGGTTGGGGTTCGGGAGGTTGCCGGTCGTGAACTCGGCCATCGAGAGGCGGTCGTAGATTTCGACCGGCTCGGCGATGCCCCGGAGGAAGACGCGGAGCTGGAACTCGGCGGGGTTGGCGTTCGGGTCGAACGAGTCCGGCGGGATGAAGCCGGCGGGCAAGACCTGGACGGAGATGTCGTTGCCCCACGAGCCTTCGCTGGTGGCGAAGATGGTCAGCGCCGTGGCGCCCGTGCCGTTGGCCCCGACCGTGAGCGGGAGGCGCGCGAAGTGGAATCTCCTGTGCGTCGGGTCGGTCAGGTCGGTCGTCGCCGGGTTCACGTCGGCGGTGCGCCTGAAGACGCGCGTCACGTAGCAGCGCGTCCCGCCCTCCACGAAGAAGCAGCGCACGCCGAAGGGGAGGTAGAAGTTCGGGTTGAAGCCGCCGAACGTGTCGGCGTACTGCGTCATGTTGGTGATGAGCCGCGGGTCGTTGATCGGGCCGCGCGCGGTCAACCCGACGAAGGCCCCGGTCGAAGTCCCTACCCCCTCGATGGGTTTCGGCCCGGCGAGCTCCTCGATGAAGACTCCGGGCGACAGGTATTCAGGCATGACCTTTTAACCTCCATTCACCTATTCTTCTCGGTTTGCGGTTTGGCCGGCGGCGGCGGGGCCGGCGGCGGGGCCGGCTCGGCGCTTTGAGACGGCAGGACGTACAGCTCGTCGTCGAGAATCCTCCGGCGCAGCTCCTCGCTCGCCAGGTCGTCGGCGGGCACGTCCTTGCTCTCGCGCGGCCCCAGGGTGAGCGAGCGGCCCTCGGACAGTTCCACGGAGATCGTCCTGTAACTCATGTTCTTCAGGGTCGGCATGGCTTGGCCTCCTCAGGCTTTCTGAAGTTCGAAATCCGCCCGCTTGCGGGCGCCGGCCGTGACGGCCACGGTCTTCGCCGCCGTCTGGTAGCCGGCGCCCGAAGCCTCCAGCGTGACGGACGTGACGTCCGCCCGGTCGAAGTAGAGGTTGTAGTCCCCGCGCTCGTTCGCGCGCGTCAAAACGTCGTCTTCCGCGCCGACGACGACGCTCGTGCCGCCCGGACTCGCCGTGGCGATCAGCGCGCCCGCCACGCCCTTGACCGCGACGGCCGCGCCGTTGATGGCTGTCAGGCGGACGAGCGCCGCGGGCAGGGGTTTCTCGGGCGCGGCCTCCTCAGTCACCCTGCCGACGAGGCGCGTCAGGCCGGCCGGGAGCGCCGCGTAGGGGCCGAAGCGCAGGCGTATGGACTTCTCGCGGACGAGGCGGATGACCTGCCCGGCGGCGAGGCCGGCCACGTCCGAGAGTTTCGCGCTCATGGCCTTGCCCGCTTCGAGCGCCGCGGCGAGCGTGCCGCTGAAGCCGTTCGCCAGCGCGCTCGACCCGGCCCGTATCGGCCGAGGCAGGAAGACGGCGTCGAAGGTGATCTTCTTCGCGCCGGCGTTCACAGACCTGACGACCGTGTGCAGTTCGTCGTCGCCCGGCGCGCCCACCAGCCCCTGCGCGAAGGGGATGGTGATCTGGAACTGGCGCGGCTGGTAGTCGCCGCCGGACACGCGTAACGTGTAGTCGCCCGGCCGGAGGTCGGTGAAGACGAAGAAGCCGCCGTCCTTGTAAAAAGGCGCCTTCGCGCTCCCGACCAACTCGGCGGTGAACCGCCCGCCGGCCAGCCCCTCGTAGCTCCAGTCCTCGATGACGTGGCCGGCCAGCGACGCCTTTTGCGTAACCTGATCGCCCATCTGCTTCGGCGGCGCGCTCAGTCCGCGACCGCGGTCAGGGTGTCGGCGGGGACGACGAGCGCCGGCTCGATCCCCTCCACCCGGACGACGGCGAAGAGTCCCCCGTCGGGGTGCGTCGAGAGGTCTACGACGCGCCCGCGCAGGAGGTCGTCCGCGTGTAGCTCCCAGACAACCGTCTGCGGGTCGGGGAGGTAAACGTCGCGCATCTTGAATTGAACCAGTTGGTCTCGTAAGCTCACGGATTCTCGACCGGATGCTTCGGCACCTAACCCTGTGGGAGCCGGCGAGGGGCACGGCCCGTGGCAGGGCAAGCCGCGTTCCGCGCCGCCGGCACACTGGCCCCCTTCGCTTC
>JALZHT010000207.1 GCA_030860645.1 Acidobacteriota bacterium | reverse complement strand
GTCCGGGCCCGCGCCCGGCGCCGGCGCCCCCTCTGGTTTTCACCCTTGTCTCGTGAGGAGGATCATTTCTTATGCACAGGTATCTAGTCGCCCTCGGCCTCGCCGCGCTCCTGACTCTCGCCGCCGCCTGCGGCCCGGGCGGCACATCTACGGGGGGCGGCGTGTCTACGGGGAAGGTCATCAAGAGCGCGCCGGTCGGCAACAACCTGACGGCCGAGCTGGCGAACGAGGACGGCGTGCTCAAGCACGGTGACGAGGAGTTCTACCTCACCTTCAAGGACGCCTCCGGCAAGCCGGTGGACGTCGGGGCCGTCGCGCTCAACTTCCACATGCCCGCGATGGGGACGATGGCCGTGATGAACGACCCGACCACTTTCACGACGACCGACACGCCCGGCGTCTACCGCGGCCGTGCCAAGATCGAGATGGCCGGCGAGTGGCAGGCGCAAATCACTTACGAAGGCCCGAAGGGCACGGGCAAGACCTCGTTCCCCGTGACCGCGCAGTAGTCACGGGGAGGGCGGTACGGAGTACAGGCCATGATTCATTGGCTCATCGAGCTCTCGATGCGCAACCGCGCGCTCGTCCTCGCGCTCTACCTGGGCCTCGCCGGGTGGGGCTACTGGGCGCTCCTTTCGACGCCCATCGACGCGATCCCAGACCTCTCGGACAACCAAGTCATCGTCTTCACGGACTGGCCCGGAAGGTCGCCGCAGGAGGTCGAGGATCAGGTCACGTACCCGCTCGTGACGAACCTGCAAGGCTTGCCGGGCGTGCGGGTGGTGCGGGCGAGTTCGGCGTTCAGCTTCTCGATGATCAACGTCATCTTCGAGGACGACGTCGACCTCTACTGGGCCAGAACGCGCGTGCTCGAACGGCTCAACCTGGTCGCGAAGCAGTTGCCGGAGGGCGTGGTGCCGACGCTCGGCCCGGACGCGACGGGCGTCGGCCAGATCTTCTGGTACACGGTCGAGGGCGAGGGCCACTCCCTCCGCGACCTTCGCACGCTCCAGGACTGGTTCGTCCGCTACCAGCTCAACTCCGTGCCGGGCGTGGCGGAAGTCGCTTCGGTCGGCGGCCACGTGCAGCAGTACCAGGTGGACGTCGACCCGAACCGCCTGCGGGCCTACTCACTGCCGCTCTCGGCGGTGGTCGAGGCCGTCCAACGCTCCAACAACAACGTCGGCGGGAACGTCGTCGAGCAGGCGGGGCAGTGGGCGGTGGTGCGCGGGATAGGGCTCATCGAGTCGGTCGCCGACGTGGAGAACGTCGTCGTCGGCGCGCAGAGCGGCACGCCGATCTACGTGAAGAACGTCGCCGGGGTGAAGCTCGGCAACGCCTTCCGCACGGGCGCGCTCGACAAGGACGGGCGTGAGGCCGTCGGCGGGGTCGTCATCGCGCGCTACGGCGTCAACACGCTCGACGTGATCGAGGCCGTCAAGCGGAGGATCACCGAGCTACAGCCGGGCCTGCCGCAGGGCGTGCGGATCGTGCCGTTCTACGACCGCACGCAACTGATCGAGCGCGCCACCGGCACGTTGAAGACGGCGCTCGTCGAGGAGCTGATCCTCGTCACCATCGCCCACATCGTGTTCCTCGCACACTTCCGCTCGATCCTCATCGTCACGATCCCGCTCCCGCTCGCCGTGCTCATGTCCTTCCTCTTCATGAAGTACGCCGGGATCAGCTCGAACCTGATGTCTCTGTCGGGGATCGCCATCGCCATCGGCGTGCTCGTGGACGCCGGCATCGTCGTCACGGAGAACGCCTTCCGCTTCATGGAGAAGCGCAAAGTAAATCCGAAAGACAGAGGACTCGTGTGGCGGACGGTGCTTGAGTCCACGAAGCTGGTGGGCCGCCCCGTCTTCTTCTCGATGGCGATCATCATCCTCGCCTTCATCCCGGTCTTCGCGCTGACGGGGCAGGAGGGAAAACTCTTCCACCCGCTCGCCTTCACGAAGACCTTCGCCATGATCGGCGCGACCGTCATCGCGGTGACGCTCGTGCCCGTGCTGTGCACCTTACTGCTGGGCGGGAAGTTCCACTCGGAGCAGTCCAACCCGGTGATGCGGGGCCTGCACGCCGTCTACCGCCCGGCGCTTGTTTGGGCGCTCAGGCACCGCGTCGTCACCGTCTCGCTGGCGCTAGTGCTCTTCGCCGGCGCGGTGCTGCTGGCGACGGGGATCGGCAAGGAATTCATGCCGCCCCTGAACGAGGGCGACCTGATGTACATGCCCGTGACCGACCCGGCCATCTCGATAGACGAAGCCCTCAAGGTCATGAGCAAGCAAGACGAGATCCTGAAGGGCTTCCCCGAAGTCGAGTGGGCGGTCGGCAAGGCAGGGCGCGCCGAGACCTCGACCGACCCCGCGCCGGTGAACATGAACGAGACCATCGTCCACCTCAGGCCGCCTGAGCAGTGGCGCGAGGGGATGACGCGCGAGAAGCTGATCGCCGAGATGGACGAGAAGCTCCGTATGCCCGGCGTCACCAACATCTGGACGCAGCCGATCATCAACCGCATCGACATGCTCACCACGGGCATCCGCTCGCAGGTGGGAATAAAAATCTTCGGCAACGACCTTAAAGAGCTGGAGGGTGTCTCGCGCCGCGTGGCCGAGGTGGTGAAGACGGTGCCCGGAGCGGCGGATGTGTACCCGGAGCAGATCGGCGGCACGCCTTACGTCGACATTGACATCAACCGGCAGGCCGCCGCCCGCTATGGCATCGACGTGGGCACCATCGCGGACGCCGTCGAGATGGGGATCGGGGAGATGAATCTCACCGTGACCATCGAGGGGCGGCGGCGCTTCCCCGTGCGCGTGCGCTACGCGCCGGAGTTCCGCGGGAGCGTCCAGGCGCTCGGCCAGCTCCCCATCACCTCGCCGTCGGGAGCCCCGATTCCGCTCGGTGAACTCGCCTCCATCCGCCAGGTGGAAGGCCCCTCGATGATCTCCAGCGAGAACGGCCTCCTGCGCGGCACGGTGCTCCTGAACGTGCGCGGGCGCGACGTCGGGAGTTTCGTCGAGGAGGCGCAGCGCGCGATCACGAGTCAGGTGCAACTGCCCGCGGGCTACTACGTCCAGTGGAGCGGGCAGTACGAGAACCAGCAGCGGGCGCGCGACCGACTGCTGATCGTCGTGCCGATAGTCCTAGTCATCATCTTCGGCCTGCTCTACATCACCTACGGCTCCGCCCTCGAAGCGGCGCACGTGCTGCTCGCCGTGCCGTTCGCGCTGACGGGCGGCATCTACCTGCTCTGGGCTCTCGACTATAACTTCTCGGTCGCGGTGTGGGTCGGCTTCATCGCGCTCTTCGGGACGGCGGTGCAGACCGGCGTGGTGATGGTGATCTACCTGGAGGAGGCGGTCGAGAGAAAGAGAGAGGAAGTCGGCGCGCTCACGCGCCGCACGCTGCTCGAAGCGGTGACGGAGGGGGCGCTGCTCCGCCTCAGGCCGAAGGTGATGACGGTCTCGACCGTGGTGGCGGGACTGCTCCCGATCATGTGGAGCACGAGCGCCGGCTCCGAGGTGATGAAGCCGCTCGCGGCGCCGGTGCTCGGCGGGATGGTGTCGAGCCTGCTGCACGTGCTCATCGTGACGCCGGTCATCTTCTTCTGGATACGCGAGCGGCGGCTGATGACGGGCGAGGCCGCGGCGGCCCCGACCGTGACGGGGGAAGAGGCCGCGGAGGCCGCGGCCGGGGAGCCGGCGGGCGGGCGGCAACGCGAGGATGTCCGTCACGGGCGACTTGAGCACGAGGAGGAGGTCGTGCGCCGATGAGCGGTCACCCACTGTCGCAGTTCCTGGCGGCCCTGTTTGTCGCCGCGTTCGGGCTCAACTGGCCCTGGGAGATGTTGCAGATGCCGGCCTACGTCGAGCTGGACGGGCGCTCGTGGGGCGAGACGGCCGTCGTCTGCACGCTCGCGACCCTCGGCGACGCGGCACTGACATTCTTCGTCTACGCGGCGGGCGCGCTCGTCGCGAGGAATTCGCGGTGGGCCCTTGGCGGCGGGCCGAGAGTCTACCTGTCCGCGGCGGCGCTCGGCGCGCTGTGCGCGGTTCTGGTCGAGTGGGCGGCCCTCTCCACGGGGCGCTGGTCGTACACCGGCCGGATGCCGGAGGTGTTCGGGGTCGGGCTGCTGCCGCTCCTGCAACTGACGCTGCTCGTGCCCGCCGCCTTCCGGCTCGCCGTGTGGTGGCACGGGCGCGCGGCGCGCGCGGGGGCCGCGCTGCGGCCGGGTCATCAGTCATCAGAAGGCTTTATGAAGAACGCAGGTGAAAAAGTGAAGCACCCGGCGAACCGCCGGCGGCTCGCGCTGCTGGCGGGGGCGCTCGCCGCCGCCCAGCTATTGCTCGGGTCCGGGGCCGGGGCCTCGGCGCAGACGGTGGAGACCGCCTCCGCCGCGCACGGCGAAGCGGTCAAAGACCGGCAGGCCCCGCAGGACGACAGCGTGTCGCTCTCCCGCTACTTCGACGCCGCCTCGGGGATGACTGCCGACGAAGCGGTGCGGTACGCCCTGGAACACAACCCGGAGCTGCTCGCCGCCCGTAAGGAGGTCGACGCGGCGCGGGCTCTGGTGCGGCAGGCGGGGCTCAGACCGAACCCGCGGCTCGACGTGGGCGGGTCGAGGCAGGTCAACGGCAAAGACAACAGCGTGATGGTCGAGGGCATGCTGCCCCTCGAACTCGGGGGTAGACGCTCGGCCCGTGTCAGGGTCGCGGAGCGCGAACTCGAAGTGCGCGAGCGGGCGGTGGCCGACCGCGAGCGGTTGCTGGCCGCGGAGGTCAGGGCCAAGTTCGGGGAGGCGCTGGCCGAGGTGCTCAAGCTCGGCTTCACGGAAGAGCTGCTGCTGGCGAGCCGCCGCGGCTACCGGCTCGTGGTGGCGCGCGTCGTCAAGGGCCGCACCGCGCCGCTGGAGCAGAACCAGGTGCTCGTCGAGGTCAACCGCCTGCGCTCGATCCGCGAGGGCAGCGAGGGCCGGGTGGAGGTGGCGATGCTCGAACTGCGCAACCTCGTGGGGATGGGCCCGGAAGAGCCGCTGCGCCTGCGCGGGGACTTCGCCGGCCTGATCGCCCCCCTGCCTCCGGTCGCCGAGGCGACGGCGCGCGCCCTTGAGGAGCGCCCCGACCTGCTCGCCGCGCGCGCCGCCGAGGCGCTGGCCGAAGCGCAGATCGAGCAGGCGCGCTCGGAGGGGCGACTCGACGCCGACCTGAGGGCCGGCTACCAGCGGATGAACACCGGCTTCCCCGTCAACGGCATCACCGACGCGGGGCAGTTGCGCCCTGTGCAGGACGTCTTCCACTCGTTGACCTTCGGCGTCACCCTCAGCCTGCCGGTGCGGAATAAGAACCAGGGCGCGGTCGAAGCCGCCGTGGCCGGGGCCGAGGCCGCGAAGCGGAGGCGCGAGTTCCTGGAACTGACCGTCAGGCGAGAGGTGGCCGCCGGATACGCCCGGTACGAGCACGCGGCGCGGGCCGCGGAGATCTACCGGGTCGGGGTGCGCGGCCAGGCGGACGCAAACCTCGGGGTCGTCCGAAAGACCTACGAACTCGGCTCGAAGACGCTCTTGGACTACATCGCCGAGCAGCGCCGCTTCATCGAGCTGGAGGGCGCCTACATCGACGCGCTCTTAGACACCTACCGCGCGCGCGTGGAGATCGGGCGCGCCACGGCTTCACCCGAGCTGATCAAGAGATGAAAGAGACGAGCGAAGAGCGACGCGAAGAGGCGGCCGCCGAGACGAAAGCCGACGCGGGCGGGGTGACTTCGACGAGGGAGGCGAGGGCTGAGAAGGTCGAGGTCAGAAGGAGGCCGCGGCGCGCGAACAGGACGGCGGTCGTGGGCGTCGTGGCCGTGGCCGCCCTGGCGCTGCTGCTGTGGTGGATGTTCGGCTCCGGCGGGGGCGGGGCGGGGCGGCCGGTGCC
>JALZHT010000206.1 GCA_030860645.1 Acidobacteriota bacterium | reverse complement strand
GCGGGCAGCCTCCTCGACCCGACCAGCTACCGCGCCGAGATCGACGCGAAGGGGCGCGACGTAACGATCAACGGACGGCCCGCCGGCGAGCTGACGCTCGTGGGCCGCACCACGCCCGACCAGAAGTTCAACGTCGAACTGACCACGGGACTGCTCGGCCGGCCGCAGACCCTGCGCGCGCAAGTTGACCTCGCGGGCGACGGCCTGCCGCTCACCTTCGAGACCTCGCTCGCGGGCGCCGACCTGACGCCGCTCTTCGCCGCGCTCCTGCCCGGCGCCGACCTGCGCGTGACGGGGCGGGCCACGGGGACGCTGCGCGCCTCGGGCGCGCTGCTCGACGAGGAGGGGGCCTTCACCGCCTCGGCCCTCTCGGGGCGCGCCGAATTCACCGAGCTGACCGTGCAGGTCGAGGACGTGCCGCTCACGGCCCAAAGCCCGCTCGTCGTCCTCTTCTCGCCGCGCGAGATCACTTTCGAGCAGACGCGGTTCACGGGGCCGGGCACCAACATCCGCTTCGGCGGCACGGCGGCCGTCGGCGCGGGCGGCCGCCAGAACTTCACCGTCGACGGCGACCTCAACCTGCGGGTGCTGAGCAGCCCGCAGCAGAATTTCTTCTTGTCGGGGGCGGCGCGCGTCGGCGTCCGCGTCGCCGGCACTTTCGAAGACCCTTCGATCACGGGCACGGCCTCGGTCGCCAACGCCTCGTTCGCCCTCCTCGTCGCCGACGAGCGGCTGACGGCGACCAACATCAACGGCAGCGTCCGCTTCAACGGCGAGCAGGCGAGCGTCGAGACGCTGACGGGCCGGCTCGGCGGCGGCCGCTTCGAGGTCTCAGGCGGGGCGCTCCTGGCCGGCTTTCAGCCGTCGCAGTTCCGCCTGAACGTGCGCGGGCAGAACATCACCATCCCGTGGCAGGACGTCCGCGCCACGGCCGACACCAACATCGAGATCAGCGGCCGCCCCGACGGGCAGATCATCCGCGGCACGGTCGATGTGCGCCGCACCGAGTACACCGAGGACATGGACCTCGCCGACCTCATCGACCAGCGCACCGAGGCGGCGCTCACCGAAGGCCCCGGGGGCGGGGGCGAGGGCTTCCTCGCCGGGCGCACGACGCTCGACCTCTCAATCCAGGGGCGCGACGCGCTCGTCGTGCGCAACAACCTCGCCGACATCATCGGCTCGATCAACGTGCGCGCGACCGGCCCCGTGGACGACCCCGTCATCTCGGGCCGCATCACGGCGACGCGCGGGACGCTCGCCTTCCGCAACGACCGCTTCGAGATTCAGCGCGCCATCATAGACCTGCCGCCGCGGCGCGGGGCCGACCCCGTCCTCAACATCCTGGCCGAGGCCGAGATCGCCGGCTACCGCATCACGCCGACCATCACGGGGCCGCTCTCGCAGCCCGTCGTCAACCTCCGCTCCGACCCGGCGCTGCCGCAGGCCGACATCGTCTCTCTCATCACGACCGGCAGCCTCGCCACCGGCGAGCAGAGCTTCTCGACCATCGCGCAGACGGGGCTGGGGACGGCGACGAGTCTGCTCACGGAGAGTCTGATTAACGCGCCCGTGCGCCGAGCCACCGACAAGCTGTTCGGCCTCAACCGCTTCGAGTTCGACCCGGTCATCGCCGGGCGCGGCGGGGCGAGCCCGACGGCACGGCTGACCGTCGGCCGCCAGATCAACCGCGACCTCTCCGTCACCTTCTCGACCAACGTGACGGGCGAGCCGAACCAGGTCATCGCGGTCGTCTACCGCGTCAGCGACCGCCTCTCGTTCGTCGCCCAGTACCAGCAGGGCGCGACCGACGCGCTGCGCACGCGCAGCAACAACTTCAACTTCGAGCTGCGGTTCAGGAAGCGGTACTGAAGTTTCGAGTCGAGGCAATTTTAGATTTGCGATTTTTGATTTTTGATTTGAAGACGACAGAGCCGCTGCCTCCTTCAAGCGCAAATCGCAAATCAAAAATCAAAAATCCTTTAACTCGCAACACGAAACTCGAAACTTACATGAGGGTCTTCTTCGCCATCGTCGTGGTGTCGCTGTTGCCGTTCGGCGCGCGGGCCGACGTGCGGCTCGCGCCCGACCTGACGCGGTTCGAGGGGCGCGTCGTCGAGTCGGTCGAGCTGGAGGTCGAGCAGGCGTCGGTGCCCGAGGCGGCGCTCGGCGAGCTGCGCGCCCGCATCCGCCTCGCCGCGGGCCAGCCCTTCTCGGCCGTCCTCGCCCGCGAATCCTTGCAGTCGCTCTTCGACTCGGGCCGGGTCGCCGACGCGCGCATCGAGGCGTCGGACGCCGCCCTCTCCGGGCCGGACGGCCGCCCGCGCGTGCGCCTCCGCTTCGTCATCCGCCCGCAGGTCGTCGTTGACGATGTCGAGTTCGAGGTCGGCGTCACCGAGGGCACCGGCATCACCGAGGAGGAGCTGCGCGCGCGCCTCAACCTGCTGGAGCCGGGCCGCCGCCTGACCGAGCAGGCGCTCCGGCAGAACGCCGACGCCGTCCAGGTCTACCTGCGCGACCGAGGCTTCTTCCGCGCCACCGTTGACTACGAGCAGCGGCTCGACCAGACGCGCACCCGCGCCACGGTCGTCTTCCGCGTCGAGCCGGGGCCGCCCACGCTGCTCGAAGCCTTCAACGTCAAGATCGACGGCTTCGACCAGCCGAGCCTCGCCGCCGCCCTCGCCGAGCTGCCCATGCAGCAGAACGAGCCTTTCACGCAGACGGGCCTCGGCGAGAACGTCGCGGCCGTCCGCCGGGCCGTCATGGACAAGGGCTTCCTCGCCCCGCGCATAGACGAGCCGGAGGTCAGCTTCGACCCGGCGGCGAACCGCATCACCGTCACGCTCGCGGGCAGCGTCGGGCCGAAAGTCGCGGTCAACGTCACCGGCCACGAGTTGAGCGACGAGCGCAAGCGCGAGCTGCTCCCGGTGCTGCGCGAGGGGACGATCGAGTACTCGGCCGTCGTCGAGGGCGAGCGCCGCCTGCGCAACCGCCTCCAGGAGGAGGGCTACTTCTTCCCCGAAGTCACCTCGACCTGCACGGTCGTCCCCCCGCTCGCGCCCGCGCCGACTTCCGCGCCGCTCGTTCTGCCCGGCGTCGAGGCGGCCGAGCCTTCGACGTGCGAGCTGATCAACCCGGACGAGCTGGCCGGCCGCGCCGTGACCATCAACTACGAGATCAACCGCGGCCGCCGCTTCGAGCTGACCGCCATCCGCATCGAGGGCACCGACGCCCTCGCCGTCGAGGACGTGGAGGACGACCTGCGCAGCCAGGAGGCCAACGTCCTCGGCATCATCCCGTTCCTCGGCTACGGCCGCGGCTACACGAGCGACGACGCCTTAGAGCGCGACCGACAGACCATCCGGACGCGGCTGCGCAACCAGCTCGGCTACCGGCAGGCCGAGGTCAGCGTGCGGCGCGGCGTCGCGCTCGAAGGCGACGACCTCATCATCACCTTCGACGTGATCGAAGGCCCGCTCACGCGCGTCGACGGCGTCGAGGTGCGGGGCAACCAGATTTTCACCGCCCGCCAGCTCGAACGCGCCCGCTGCCCCGAAGACCCCCTGCCCGACGAGGTCTGCGTCATCCGCGGCGCGCCCTTCTCCCGCGTCGCGGCGCGCTCGGACGCCGACCGCCTGCGCGGCCACTACGTCCGCAACGGCTACGTCGAGGCCGAGGTGCAGCTCTCAATCGTCAACCTGCCGCGCGCGCCCGGCAGCGCCGACGACCGCGTGCGCCTGCTCTACACGGTCGCCGAGTCCGACAAGGTCTTCATCAACCGCATCATCGTCAGCGGGCTGGTGAGGACGAAGCGCGAGGCCGTCGTCGAGGCCATCCCGCTGCGCGAGCGCGCGGTGCTGCGCGGCGACGACCTGGCCGAGAGCGAGCGCATCCTGCTCAACACCTCGGACGCCTTCCGCCAGGTCATCATCCGCACCGAGCCGGCCGGCGAGACCGAGGGCGGCTTCAAGCGCCGCGACGTGTACATAGATGTCGAGGAGCGCGAGCGCATCACGACCGACTACATCGTCGGCTTCTCGACCGACAACGGCCCGCTCGGCGGCTTCGAGGTGCGCAACGTCAACCTCTTCGGGAAGCTCCGGCAGGGGGCCTTCCGCTCGCGCTTCAGCCGCCTCCAGCAGCTCGCCCGGCTCGAATACTTCGACCCGCGCTTCCAGCGCTACGGCGACCGCGAGTTCGCCCCGCTCACGGCCTCCTTGCAGTACCAGCGCGACACCTCCGTGACGCGCTTCTTCCGCACCACCATCGACCGCGGGGCCAACGGCGTCGTCCAGCGGTTCGACCCCGAGGGCAACCTCATTGACGAGTTCGGCCGCAGCGTCAAGGGGCCTTCGATCAACCGCCTCAGCTTCAACCTGGAGACGCAGCGCGACCTCGAACTGGAGCTGTCGCCCGCGGGCGCGGTGCGCAAGCGCAGCACCGTCTTCCTGCGCTACAACTACGAGGACGTGCGCCTCTTCAACATCGGGAGCCTGCTGATCGCGCCCATCCTCCGGCCCGACCAGGCCGTCCGCCTCTCGCGCCTCGCCGCCTCGTTCGCCCGCGACACGCGCGACCGGCAGTTCGACCCGACGCGCGGCGACTTCCTGACCCTCGACTACTCGCTGGCGCTCCGGCAACTCGGCGGCAACATCTCCTTCAACAAGCTCCTCGCCACCTACCGCCGCTACCGCACCTTCAGGCTCCTGCGCGACACGACGCTGGCCGCCGGCTTCCAGTTCGGCCTCGCCAACATCCTGCAAGCGTCCGACCGCGACGACGACGGCCTCATCACCGACGTTGACCGCCGGCTCCCGATCAGCGAGCGCTTCTTCTCGGGCGGCTCGACCTCCCTGCGCGGCTTCAGCTTCGAGGAGGCCGGCCCGCGGGTCGCCGCCCCGTTCTGCGCCTTCGGCCCGCAGGCGTCGCCGCTCCCGCCGTGCGGCACGTTCCGCAACGAGAAGGGCGAGACGATAGAACTCAACCCCTTCACCGTGCCCGTCGGCGGCAACGCCCTCGCGGTCGTCAACCTCGAAGCCCGCGTCGGCGTGCGGCGCGACCTCCAGGTCGTGCCCTTCTACGACGGCGGCAACGTCTTCGAGCGCGTCGGCGACCTCTTCGGCAAAGAGAGCGAGCCGGGCCGCGACCCGAACCTGCGCGCGAAGTGGACGCACACGGTCGGCCTCGGCCTGCGCCTCAAGACGCCGTTCGGCTCGCTCGGCGTGGACTACGGCTACCTGCTCAACCCGCCCGAGTTCCTGATCCCGCAGTTCGGCGGCGGCACGGCCGTCCACCGGCTGCGCAACAGCCAGATTCACTTCCGCTTCGGGCAGACGTTTTAAAGTGAAGGCACAAGGCACAAGGCACAAGGCACAGGGCACAAGTGAGGATGACAGCCACGCCGACTCTCATCTTCAACGTGACGAAAGGCGTGCGGCCTCCCGCTTTCACTTGTGCCCTGTGCCTTGTGCCCTGTGCCTTTTGATTTTCCTGGCCGCGTTCGGCGTCCGCCTCTTCATGCTGCAAGACGCGCGCCTCGAAGTCGGCAGGGTGCAGACCGCGGTCACGAACAACTACAAGCACATGGCGCGGCTGCTCTCGGAGGGCGGCGTGCGAGGGTTCTTCAGCCCGGATTCTCCGCTGGCCGACCCCGACACGCTCGGCCACCCGCCGGGCTACCCGCTCGTCATCGCGCTCGCGCGCGGCGCGGGCGGCGAAACCGACACGGCTTTACAGTTCGCGCAGATCGCGGCCGACTCCCTGGCGGCGGTGTTCGTCTTCCTCATCGCCGCCGAGTTGCTGTCCCTGTGCGCGGGGGCGACGGCCGGGCTGCTCGTCGCGCTCGCGCCGCAGTTCGCGTGGAACTCCGTCCTGCTCCTGCCCGACACGCTCGCCGTGCTGCCCGTGCTCGCGGCCGTCTACCTCGTCGCGCGCGGCCTCGGCCGGCCGGGCCTCGCCGCCTT
>JALZHT010000877.1 GCA_030860645.1 Acidobacteriota bacterium | reverse complement strand
GCCGAGCACCGCGACGCCCCGACGCCCGCCCCGCCCGAGTCCGGCGAAACCCAATGATGAATGAGGAAAGGGTGCTGGGTGCTGGGTACTGGGTGAAAGCAACCCGCCTTTACCCAGCACCCAGCCCTAGCACCCAGTACCCTTTCCTCGTTACCGAGGTGAGTCATGCTGAAGGCGACAGACATTCTCGTGCCGGTCGATTTTTCGCCGACCTCCATGAACGCCGTGCGCGTGGCGCTGGGGCTGGCCGAGCCGGACGGCGACATCACGCTGCTGCACGTCATTGACCAGGAGTTCGTTGACGACGCCGTGGCCGCCGGGATGGGGTCGTCCGAAGAGATCACGGCCCGCCTGCGCGAGCAGGCCGAGGCGAGCTTCGCCAGCACGCTCGAAGGGCTCGCGGTCGGCGAGGTGAGCGTCGAGCGGATGGTCGTCGTCGGCAGCCCGTTCGTCGAAATCCTCAAGATCGCGCGCGACCTCGACCTGCCGATGATCGTGATGGGCATACGCGGGCGCTCCACCCCGGCCGAGGAACTCCTCTTCGGCTCGACCGCCGAGAAAGTCCTGCGCGGCACGCGCGTCCCCGTCCTCTGCGTGCCGTTCTGAACTCGCAGCCTGACGGAACACAGGAGTCAGGGCGGCGTGAAGAAATCGAGATAGTTTGAATCTATCGTCTCCGCGCATCGCGAACAAAGAAGAAAGGGGACTTGAGATGAGCAGTCCGAGGCACGCGGAGACGGTGATGGTGCGCGGCGAGCACGCGCCGCGGGGCGAGAGGGGCGAGCGGATGCTGGTCAACGGGGCGCGGATGGGGCTGCGCCTGTGGGAGCGCGAGCCGGCCGGGACGCGGAAGCCCGAGCACTCGAACCCTTACGAGTACGTCGCCTACGTGCTCGAAGGCGCGCTGCGCGTGACCCTCGACGGACACTCGTTCGAGGTGCGCGCCGGCGACAGCTACTGTGTCCCCGCCGAGACGAAGTACGCGCTGGAGATTCTGGAGGAGGCGACCGTGGTCGAGGCGACCTGCCCGTCCGACCGCGGCGCGAACACTTTCGACGAATGACGGAGGGAAGCGTCAAGCGGGTCGCGGTCGTGCCCGGCGACGGCATCGGGCCGGAGGTCGTCCGGGAGGCCGTCGCCGCCCTCGAAGTCCTGCGCGAGACGCACGGCGTCCGGCTCGAACTCCGGCACTTCGACTGGGGCGCGGAGAAGTTCCTGAGCGAGGGCGTGACGCTGCCCGAGGGCGCGCTCGACATGCTCTCGCGCGAGTTCGACGCCATCCTCGCGGGCGCGTTCGGCGACCCGCGCGTGCCCTCGAACCGGCACGCCGAGGACATCCTGCTCGGGATGCGGCGCGGCCTCGACCTCTACATCAACCTGCGGCCCGTCCGCCTCCTCCACCCGCGCCTCACCCCCTTGCGCGACCGCGCGCCCGAGGACATAGACTTCGTCGTCTTCCGCGAGAACACCGAGGGCGCGTACAGCGGCGCGGGCGGCTTCCTCAAGCGGGGGACGCCCGACGAGATCGCCACGCAGGAGGAGTTCAACACGCGCAAGGGCGTCGAGCGCATCGTCGTCGCCGCCTTCGAGTACGCGCGCGCGCGCGGGAAGCGGCGCGTGACGATGGCCGACAAGTCGAACGTCCAGCGCTTCGGCGGCGACCTCTGGCAGCGCGTCTTCAAGGAGGTCGCGGCCGAGTACGCGGAGATCGAGGCGAACCACCAGTACGTGGACGCGATGGCGATGTACATGGTCTTAAACCCGCGGCAGTACGGCGTCGTCGTCACGAGCAACCTCTTCGGCGACATCCTGACCGACCTCGGCGCGGCCCTCCAGGGCGGCCTCGGCCTCGCCGCCTCCGGCAACATCCACCCCGGCCGCGTCTCCCTCTTCGAGCCGGTGCACGGCAGCGCGCCCCCGCTGGCCGGGAAGTCGCAGGCCAATCCGGCAGGCGCTATTCTCAGTGCGGCGTTGATGCTAGAATATTTGGGACACGCGGAAGCGGCGGAGGCCGTCGAGCGGGCGGTGCGCGAAGCAATCGCCGCCGGCGAGACGACCCGCGACCTCGGCGGCACTCTCTCCACCGCCGGCGCCGGCGAGAGCATCAGACAAAGAATTAAAGGATAGTTTCGAGTTTCGAGTTTCGAGTTTCGAGTTAAAACGATTTCCGAACTCGAAACT
>JALZHT010000205.1 GCA_030860645.1 Acidobacteriota bacterium | reverse complement strand
GTTGTAAGGCGGCCAAGGCCCCGTCAGCTCGAAGCGGAAGCCGAGCGGCGTAAACTCCTCGGCCAGACGCTCCGCCTCCGCCCTGAACCGGTCGAACCCCGCGCGCGGGACGAGGAAGGCGAGACGGGCGGCCACCTCGCCCGGCTCGTCGCGCTCGCCCTTAATCGTTCGCAGCCGCGCCGCCCCGTCGCTCACGCCGCCGAGCCTCGCCTCGGTCTCGGACGCCACGCGCTTCGTCTCGGCCCGCGCCTCCTCGTCGCGCAGCGCGTCGATCTTCTTGCGCAAGAGGTACCCCTGCCCCGGCGACGCCGACGCGGCCCGCTCCGCCATCTCGCGCAAACGCGCACTGACGCCGACGACCGTTTCCTTCAAGCGCGCGCGGTCCACGTAGACGTTCACGCCCCACTCCTCGCGCCCTTCGAGCCGCGCGAGGGCCTCGCGCAAAGACGCGCCCCGCTCTTCGAGCATCCGCGCGACCGACTCGCGCCGGAGGTAGATGGTGCCGAAGCGCAGGGGCACGACCGCGGCCCGGCGCGCGAAATGCTCGACGGCGCGCTCGTGCCGGAGCGCGCGCGTCGCCGTCCACGCAGCGTCGGCGAGCCGCGCCGCCATGCCCTCCTCGCCGTAGTCGGCCAGCGGCACGGCGCTCACGACGGCCCCGAGCGCGCCCGCCGTCACGAGTTCGAGGGCCGCCGGGTCTTCAATCGCTTCGGGCGCGTCGCCGAGGAGCGGCGCGAGGCGGCCGGCCTCGCCGACGCAGTAGACGTAAAGGGCCGTCCCGTCGCCCCCGCGCGAAGCAGGGCCGCCCGCCGTCTTCTTTCTCGTTGGTCGTTGCTCGCTCAACTTCAAAGGGACTCCGTGACGAAGATTAACCGCGGCGCGCGTCACCTCGCCGGGCCGGCGTCGCTGACGGTCAGGGCGTTCTTCGCGTCGAGCGTCACTTCGTTCGCGCCGCGGCCGAGGACGAGGCGCAAATTCCAGAACGCCACACGGCCGTCCCTCTCGTCGAGGCACATCAGCCAGTAGGCCCCCGGCGCGAGGCCGACGAAGGCGGCGCGGCCACGTCCGTCCGCGCGCTCCGCGCGCAGCACGTGCGGCTCCCAGAGCGGCCTCGACTGCTCAAGCAGAAGCTTCACGTCCGGGCCGAGCGGGTAGGCCGAGAAGCGCCGCGCGTTCATCAGCCCGGCTAGGATTCTGAGGCGCGGGTGCTCGCGGTGGACGCCCGCCCGCACGGGATCGCCCGCGTCGGCCTCGGCCATCGCCAGCCTGATGAGGTCGTCGTCGAGCAGGTAGACGGTCGCTCCCGCGCTCGGCCGCGCGACCCCCGGCGCAGGCTCGACGCGCGCCTCGACGTGCAGCGAAGCCGCCTGCCGGAAGGGCGAACAGGCCAGCGCGGCGGTGACGGCGATGAGCGCCGCGGCTAACCCCGCCGCGAGTGAGAGCCTCTGTCGCATACGCCCGCGCCTGATCACGGGAGCGCGCGCCACCCGGAGAAGTGTTCGCGCAGGCCGGCGGGGCCGCGCACCTCGCCCGGGCGCTGCGGCGCGAGGTAGAGACTGACGCCACCGAGCGCGCGCCGGAACTCCTCGACGACCGGGGCTTGCGCGCGGCGGCGCGCGTCGCAGAAGTCGCACCCGGCCGCCGCCTCTTCGGGCACGACGTTGTTGACGACGAGGCGGCGCATCGGCACCCGCAGGCGTTCGAGACTCGCCGCGAGACGGACGGTCTCGGCGAGGCTCATGCGCTCGGGGATGGCGACGCCGACGAACTCGCTCGCGTCCGCGTCGGTCAGCAGCGCCGCGACCCGCTTGATCGACTTCGAGAGCGCGACCAACTCCTCGGCCACGCCGCCCCAGCGTACCACGTTCTTGTACTTGAGGAGCAGCTTGATGAAAGTCCTGATCCAGGAGAGCGCCACGTCGGGCAGCTCAAGGAAGCGCAGGAGGTGGCCGGTGGGCGCGGTGTCGAGGACGATTGAGGTGTAGGCGCCCTCGTCGAGCAGGTCGCTGACGGCCGAGAGGGCGGCGATCTCGTCGATGCCCGGCGGCGCGAGCGCGACCAACTCGCGCATCGCCTCGCGGTCGAACTGCACCTCCCAGCGCGAGCCGCCCGTCAGCGACTCGAACAGCTCGTCCGTCCAGCGGCGGTAGCGCTCCTTCAGCTCCTCGAAGCGCGCCGCCGGGTCGATCTCCTTCGCGTCGAGATTCGGCAGACCGGCGACGCCCTGCCTCAGCTCGCCTATGCTTTCGCCGAAGCTGTCGGACAGCGAATGCGCCGGGTCGGTCGAGAAGACGAGGACGCGTGACGCCTGATCCCGCTCGGCGAGGGCGAGCGCGCACGCCGCCGCCGCGGTCGTCTTACCCACGCCGCCCTTGCCGCCGAAGATGAGCAGCCGCCGCGGCTCAAGGCGGAAGCCCGACCGTGAGGGGGGGCGTTCTTTTAAGTTTCGAGTTTCGAGTTTCGAGTTCCGGGTTGAAGACTTGAGCGTGACGCCCTCCCTCACGGTCGGGCTTCCGCCGGCTCCGTCTGTCCAGACTGCTTGCGCGAAGCGACGCAGGGCGTCGGGGCCGCGCACCTCTCCGGGGAAGACGGGGACACGCCTTCGTCTTAACTTCTTAAATTCCTTGTCGAGCGCGCGCAGCCAGCGCCGCTGCATCCGCGCGCGCGCGCGGCAGAAGGGGCATTCGCCGTGCTCCTGCTCGACGCGGTTGACGACGAGGTCGGTGACGGGGACGCCCTCTTCGGCGAGCATCTTGAAGTAGCGGGCCGTCTCCTCGAAGGCCATCGCCTCGGGCGTGGCGACGAGCGTGAAGGCGGCGCGCGCCGGGTCGTAGAGCATCTCGCGCACCCGGCGGACGCGCTCGTCCAGCTCGCGCAGGAAGAGGTCAACTTCGTCCTCGCGCGCGCGGCCCCGCGCGAAGTGCGCGACCAGGTAGCGGTGCTTCTCCGACATCACGTCGAGCGCGCCGACCCAGCGCGCGAAGACTTCGGGCAGCCGCAGCATCCGCGAGGTGTGGCCCGACGGCGCGGTGTCGACGACGACGCGCGCGTAATCCCCCGTGCGCTCGATCTCGCTCAGCTCGAAGAGCGCCATCACCTCGTCCATGCCGGGCAGCGAGAGCGAGAGCAGGTCGTTGATGTCGGCCTCGTCGAGGATGGTGCCGCGGTCGGCGATCTCGGCGAGGACGCGGCGGTGTTTATCTTTGAACTGGCCGAGCGCGCGCGCGGCGTCCATCTCGCGCGCGAAGAGGCGCGGCGCGTCCCGCCCGCGGCCGCGGCGCGCGACCTCCGCCGTGCGGTCGCCGATTTCCGCTTCGAGGCTGTCGGAGAGCGAGTGGGCCGGGTCGGTCGAGAAGAGGAGGATGCGCTGGCCGGGCGGGGCGGCGTCGAGGAGCAGGAGGGCGGCGGCGGCCGCGGCGGTCGTCTTGCCGACGCCGCCCTTGCCGCCGAAGAAGAGGTAGCGCGTTTGTGGGAAGTCGTCGGGGAGCTTCGAGTCAAGGGATTTTAGATTTTTGATGTGCGATTTTTGATTTGAAGAGGGCCGCGTATTTCGTTCCATGATTTCAATCGCAAATCAAAAATCAAAAATCTAAAATGCCTTTAACGCTCGCCGCCCCCGCCCGGCTCGTAGAAGCCGCCCTCCTCGTCGCCGCCCGCCTCGATGACGATGGACGAGGTGTCGGCCGTGTGCACCTGCCCGAGGGCTTCGAGCTGGCGCTGCTTGACGGCCCGCAGCCGCGCGAACAGCTCGGCCTCGGCCTCGGCGTACTCCTCCTCGGAGACCTCCTCCAGCTCCAGGCGCATCTGCAACTCCAGCAACTGCTCCTTGATTACCGACTCGTCGTTCAACTCGCGGTCGGCCAACTGCTGAATCTGCCGCATGATGAACTTGAAGCCGTTGACCGGCGCGAGAAGCAGATCGTCAATGAGAAACATAAGAAAGATGCTGGATGCTGGACGCCGGATGCTAGTGGCGGCCGTTCACCGAAATCTAGCATCCGAAATCTGACATCTCTTTTCAGGCGGCCCCTTCGCCGCGCTCCAACTTCAGGCGGATGTGGACGAAGTTGTAGGGGGGCCAGGGGCCTGTGTATTTGAAGGAGAGCTTGCCCTCGTAGCGGGCGGCGATCTCTTTGACCTTCGCGTCGAACTCCTGCTCGCGCTCGCGCTCGATGAGGAAGGCGGCGTTCATGATCATCTTGTCGCCGATGGGCTTGTTGGCGCGCGAGGCGACGGCCGTGTCGCGCAGGCCGGCGTAGATTTCGTGGACGTAGGCGTCGGACTTGGCCGAGAGCGCGGCCTCGATGAGGCGGCCGAGCTGCATCCGCGCGAAGTAGGTCGAGCCGGCGCCGCGCGAGGTGATCTGCTCCTTGAGGTTGCGAATCTCCTCGCTCTCCTCCTCGATCTCGGCGATGACGCGCTCGCGATCCCAGTTGACCTTGAGGCCGAACTCGACCTTGCCCTCCATCTTCGCCAGCACGTCGCGCAGGGCCTCGTAGGTGCCGCGCATCAGCTCGATGATGTCCTCCTCGGTGCGGAACAGCACCCCGAAGGCCATCGGCAGCACGGTGAACTCGCGCATCACGGTCTCGTTGACCTGCTCGTGGGCGAAGACGTTCTCGCGCGTCGGGTCGTAGACCTGGATGGGCGTGTTCGAGACGACCGCGGCCAGCCCGTCGTGGTGGACGGTGTAGACCTCGTCGCCGCGGCCGCCGATGCCGATGGGGCCGAACGAGCGGGGCTGCTTCGACTCGATGATGCAGTAGACGTACTTGCCGCCGGGGGCGGGCGTGGCGGCTTGGTGCTCGGCGTGTTCAGCGCTCATAGTCGTTCCCGGAAACGTGTCGGTCTAGGGGTCAACCCCCGCGGCGGGGGCCTTCGGCTGCGCGTGGGAGAGCGGGTCGCCGCCCGCCGGTCGCGGGGCACGCCGGAGATGTTCCGCGGCCGGGGGCGCGTCTCGCGTGCCGTTGAGCTGCTGGGGCGGGACCTGAAAGTATAATATGCGCCGGGCAATTTCCGCGCAACCACTATGTGCGCGGGCCGCCCGCGGTGTTAGAATCTCGGGGCCGAAACCCACAGGACGGCGCGAGCGTAAATAAGTTCCGGGTCAGGGGAATTTTTGATTTGCGATTTTTGATTGTTGATTGAAAGCACGGGCCGTGCATTCCGCCTTTAAATCGCAAATCAAAAATCGCAAATCAAAAATTCCCCCGACTCGAAACTTTAAACCCGAAACCGAATTCGGAGAATTCCATGAGCGACCAGCGTAACTGGCTTGAGCGGCTCGGCGACAAGATTCCGGGCTACAGCGGCTACGTCGAGAAGGAGCGGCGGCGCGACATAGACAAGCTGCACCGCGAGCACTTGGCCGACCGCCTGCGCGCCACCAAGCAGCCCATCAGCGACTTCGTGCGCGAGCTGTCCGGGGCGGGCCGGCTCTTCGAGGTCGGCCCGCTCGAACGGGTCTCGAAGAAGATTGACCAGATCGAGAACCGCGTCCGCTTCGCCTCCTACGGCTACGCCGGCTTCTTCGACGTGGTCAAGATTCAGGAGGCCGAGCTTGACCGCCTCTACCGCTTCGACCTCGCCCTCGTCGAGAAGGTCGAGGAGCTGGAGCGGCAGGCGCGCTCCCTCGCCGAGCGCGGCGCGACGGCCGAGGGCCTCAAGGCCGCCGCCGCCGAGGTCGAGCGCGCGGCCGACGACCTCAACCGCACCTTCGACGAGCGCTACCGCGCCATCGAGAACTTCCGCCCCGACGGCAACCCGGGGCGGCCGATGTTCAGCTAAACTCTGAGCGCGGGACGCGGAACGATGAACTGAAGACAACTGGCTCTTAGTTCATCGCCCCGCGCCCCGCGTTCATCGTTCCTTTATGTCCGAGCGTTGTTCCAACTGTGGCGCGGGGCTGTTCGCGGGGCAGCAGTTCTGCCGGTCGTGCGGGGCGGCGGTGCGCCCGGCGGGCGAGGACGCGCC
>JALZHT010000876.1 GCA_030860645.1 Acidobacteriota bacterium | reverse complement strand
ACCGTCTTGAGTCCCGCGGCGCTTTTTTTTGAGGAACGCCGGGCGGCCACCGCGACCGCCGCGCCCTCCTCTGGTTCAAGGCGCACCTGAAGAAGGGGACGTAGGCGGCGGCCCTACGGGCGGCCGGACGAACTCTGCTGTTTATAACGATGGTCAATCTCCCGCAGAGAGATTGTGTTGGCGCAGAAACTTCTTGATGGCGGCGAAGCTGCTCAGAACGTCCTGCCGGCCGAAGCCGCCGTGCCCGCCGCCGCGGATAGTGACGAGTTGGTTCGGCACGCCGGCCTTGTCCAGCGCCGCGTGCAGCCGCGTCGCGTGGCTGAAGGGCACGATGTCGTCGGCGTCGCCGTGGATCGTGAGGACGGGCGGGAGGCCGGCGCGGACGTGGTTGACGGGCGAGACCTGACGGGCGAGTTCCTCGCGGTTGTTTATGCTCCCGAACCACTCGACGGCGTAGTGCTTGGCGTTGGGGCCGCCGAGCAGGTCTGCCACGTCGGTGATGCCGAACCAGTTGACGACGGCGGCGACCTTCAACGGCGGCTCGGTCGCTTCTTTCCAGCGGACGCTGTCGTCGGTCGGGCACTGGCGGTCGAAGACGGATGTCGCGGGCAGCATTCCGGTAATCAAAGAGAGGTGTCCGCCCGCCGAGAACCCCGTGAGCACTACCTTCGAGGCGTCCAGGTTGTACGCTTTGGCGTGACGGTTCACCCAGCGGAGGGCGCAGCGGCAGTCCTCCACGGCGGCCGGCGCCGGGGACTGACGCCCGAGCCGGTACTCCACGTTGACGACGGCCCACCCGAGGGACAGGTACGGGAGGAGGTGGAGCACGTCATACTCCTTCTTGCCCTCCACCCAGCCGCCCCCGTGGATAAACATGAGCGTGGGGACGGGGGCGGGGCGGTTCCGCGGCAGGTAGAGATCGAGCTTCAACTCCGAGTTATTCGCCACCGAGTACGTGATGTTAGGCAGCACCTCGTATTCGCCGGCGACGTACTCAGCCCACTCGCCGGAGCCGGCGGTTTGCGCCAGCCCGAAGCTCGGCGCTAACAGGACTAATGCCGTCGCCATCAAAGCCGAGACACAAAAGTTTCGGATCATATTTTTGCTGCTTCTCCTTCGGCAGGGCGGTGAGGACGGCCCACGCGGGTCGGCTTCTGACGCTTTCTGCGAAGCAATTACTGTGAATTTCCCTCAATCAGCCGGCTCGCCTTCAGGACGAGCACGCAGGTCGTTGACTGCGTAATCTCGCCGTCCGTGACCATGCGGACGGCCTCTTGGAGTTTGAGCTTGAGCGGCTGGAGGACTTCGGTGCCCTCGCGGTCAGGCTCGCCGAACTTGAGGCCGCGGGCGAGGAAGAGGCGCGAGGGCGAGAAGACCTGCGACGTGACGGCGTCGACCGGCCCGAGGTCTGTCACCTCGCGCGCCTCGATGCCGAGTTCTTCTTTCAACTCGCGCCGCGCGGCCTCCTCCGCCGACTCGCCCTCGTCAATCGCGCCCTGCACCACCTCGACGCTCTCCTTGCCGACCGCGTAACGGAATTTCCGAATCATGTAAACGAAACCCTCCTCGTCGGCCGGCAGCACCGCGACGCCCGGCAGCATCCGCAGCGTCGCACGCCGGCCCGGCTCCCCGTCCGGCTTGACGCACTCGTCCACCCAGAACTCGACGAACTCGTCCTTGTAAACCCGCTCCGACGACTTGATCGTCCACGGCCCGTGCTTCTTTTCCATCAACATCCCCCTTGAGAGGGTGCTGGGTGAAGGCGGCTTGTCTTTACTCAGCACCCAGCACCCGACACCCAGCACCCTTATTTTCTTCCCCCCGCAATCTTCGCCGCCTCGGGCAGGGCGCGCAGCCGCAGCATGGCGAGCGTGCCGAGCAGCGGGCCGGGCGCGAGCGCGGCGAAGGCGTAGCGCCAGCCGACCGCGCCCGCCAGCAGCGGGACAATGTAAATCGAGGCGGTCGTCAGCAAAAACCCGCAGCAGGTCTGGACGGTCAGGGCCGTCCCCATGTAGCGCGGGTCGCCGAGTTCGGTCACGCAGGTCGAGAACTGCGCCGAGTCGGCCACCACGCTCGCGCCCCACACCGCCGCCACGCCGAGCAGCAGCGCCGGGTGCGCGCCGTACAGGAAGCCGACCAGCACGCAGCACGCGCCGCTCGCGCACATGGCGACGGAAGTCACGGC
>JALZHT010000204.1 GCA_030860645.1 Acidobacteriota bacterium | reverse complement strand
GACATGGCGGCGGCCAGCGCCGGCGCTCGCGTCGGACAGGAAGGACGGCACCCCGCGCCGGGGCACGACGCCCACGCCGAAGGCGTCAACGCGCGCGGCGACCGCGTCATGGGCTTCGATCACACGAAAACTACGCACCACTTCCTGCTCTACCGGGACGGCGGGGCCATCGAGGTGACGGCGAAAGACCGCCACGACAAAGAGGGCCGCGACCAGATCAGGAAGCACCTCGGGCACATCGCGCGGATGTTCGCCGAGGGGAATTTCAAGGCCCCGATGCTGATTCACGAACGGGTGCCGCCCGGCGTCCCCGTCATGCAGAGTCTCAAGTCGGAGATCAAATACGACTACGAGGCGACGGAGGGCGGCGCGCGGGTGCGCATCAGGACGGCCAGCGCCGAGGCGCTCGCGGCCATTCACGACTTCCTGCGCTTCCAGATCGAGGATCACGAGACCGGCGACACGACCGAGGTGCGGTCTTCTCCGTGAGGCGTTCGTGTGCGGCCTGTTGTGTTTGTAGCGGATTGCCGACGAGCAGGCGCTTAACCGACGTGACCATGATGCCTTCGGCTTCGCTCCGACCGGGCCGGAGCAGACCCGCACGAAAGCTGTTAGTTACGGCGGGGGCGTCCCGGTCGGAGGCGATGGCGGCGCTCGAAACGGGCGGCCCGAGACCCGGCCGGCGGCGGGAGGGCGGGAAGCTTCTTCTCTAAGAGATCGAGGCAGCACGCGCCCAGTGCCAGCAGAGGGACGGAGAGTGCGAAAAATACGTTGCTCAACAGATTCAGAGTTGAGCTGAGCGCGGCCGGGGCGAGGAACCGGACGGCGGCCCACAACAAAAGCGCGAGGGGGATCGAAAGCGCCCCGCCGGCGAGTCCGAAGGCCGCGCCGGCGGATTGCCACCCGCCCCGTTTCTTGCTGATGAGGAGGTATATCCTTCGGTAAAGCTCGCCCCTTAAATCGTCCTCGGGCAAGGTGTAGGTCTTGTTCATTACTTTCCCTTTGCTCCGCGCGCGACGAGGGGCGCGGGGGCGCGTCGTCGCGTGCCGTCTCAGGCACGGCGGGCGACTTCGGCAAACAGATTGTCAACGACCGGATATTACGACCCGGCGCATAAGGATGGCGTAAAGGGTTTATAAAAAGTTTGTAAAGACGCGGAGGGCCTCTTCAGGAATCGGGGTTGAAGCGGTAGCCGACCCACGGCTCGGTGAGGATGTAGCGCGGGGTCGAAGGGTTCGGCTCGACCTTCTTGCGGAGCTGTCCGACGAACACGCGCAGGTACTCGCCTTGCTCCGTGTAGTTGCCGCCCCAGACCGCGCCGAGCAGGTTGTGGTGCGTGAGGACTTTGCCCGCGTGCCGCACGAAGTGGACGAGCAGGTCGTACTCCTTCGGCGTCAGGTGAACCTCGGCCTCCCGCACGAAGACGCTGCGCGCTTCGAGGTCGATGCGGAAGTCGCCGACTTCCAACAGCGCCGCGGAGGCTTCCGTCTTGGAGCGCGTCGTCGCCCGGCGCAGTTGGGCGCGCACGCGCGCCAGCAGCTCCTCCATCCCGAACGGCTTGGTCACGTAGTCGTCGGCCCCCGCGTCGAGCGCCTCGACCTTCATCTTCTCTTCGCCGCGCACCGAGAGCACGATGATCGGCAGTTGCGAGAGCGCACGCAGGCGGCGGCAGAGTTCCAGCCCGTCCAGGTTCGGCATCGAGAGGTCGGTCACGACGAGGTCGGGCTGCCAGTCGTGGAAGGTCTCCAGCGCCGAGAGGCCGTCGGCCGCGACGCGCACGTCGTACCCGTGAGTCTTCAGCCCGGTGCGCAGCACGCGCGCGATCTGCGGCTCGTCGTCAACCACGAGGATGCGCGTCGGCTGGCTCATGACGCTCGCTTGACCCCGCCGGGCGCGGCCGTCTCCGGCGAGGGTTCCGCGCCGCCGACGGGGAGTGTGAAGACGACGCGCGTCCCCGCGCCGCCCCGGCCGTCTTCGAGCCAGATGCGCCCGCCGTGCGCCTCGACGATGCCTTTGGCGACGGCCAGCCCCATCCCCGTCCCCTTCGGCCGCCGCCCGTCGCCGGCGTCGCCGTCGCGCGTCGCGCGAAAGAACTTGTCGAAGACGCGCTCGCGCAGAGCGTGCGGGACGCTCTCGCCCTCGTCGTCCACGGCGATTTGAATCGCACGCCCGCCGGCGCGCTCCGCCGTCACGAGGATACTCGCGCCCGCCGGCGAATACTTCGCCGCGTTATCTACCAGCGTGAAAATCACCTCGGCCACCGCGCGCGGGTCGACCTGCACGGCGGGGATTTCGTCCTCGATTTCAACGCTGATGCGGTGATTCCGCGTCAGCGGCTCGGCGCGGGCGAGCGCCGCCGTCACGATCTCGTCAACGGCCCCCCACCGGCGTCGCAGGTGCATCTCGCCCGCCTCGATGCGGGCCAGTTCGATCAGCCCCTCGACGAAGCGGTTGAGCCGGTCGCACTCCTCGTCAATCACCTCCAGCATCTCCTGCCTGGCCTCCGCGTCGAGGGTGACGGGCTGCGCGCCGGCCCTCTTCGCCGGCAGCTCTTCGAGAAGCGTGCTGACCGACGCCTTGATGGACGTGAGGGGCGTGCGGATGTCGTGGGTGACGGCGTCGAGCAGCGCGGATTTCAACTTCTCGCTCTGCCGGAGGGCCTCGGCGTGACTCGCGCGCTCGAAGGCGTCGCGCAGCTCCTCGTAAAGCCGCTCGATCTCGCGGCGGCCGGCGTCGGCCTCCTCGGTGCGCCTCTTCGCGCGCGCCGAGAGTTGACCGACGGTGACGGCGGTGACGAGGAACGCGGCCAGCGCGATCCAGTTGTCCGTGGCGGCCACCGTCAGCGTGCCGTGGGGCGGCAGGAAGAAGAAGTTGAAGCAGAGGACGCCGAGGACGGAGGCCGCCACGGCCGGGCGCGCGCCCCGCCAGGTGGCGACGAAGAGCACGACGAGCAGGAGGGCGAGCGCGACGGTCGCGGCGTTGACGTGCCAGTCGAACAGCTTCAACACCGCCGTGACGGCGGCCACGCCCGCGACGGCTGCCGCGTAGCCCTCCCAACTCTTTCCCGACGCCGTCGGCCTCATGCGTTTAATTGTATGACAAAGGGGCGGGGCGTGTCGGCCGCGCCCGGCGCGCGCTAAATCTCGACCTGCGAACCCAGCTCGACGACGCGGTTCGGCGGCAGGCAGAAGTAGGCCGTGGCGGACGACGCGTTGCGCGACATGAGGGCGAACAACTTCTCACGCCAGAGCGTCATGCCCGGGTGCTTGCCCGCGATGACCGTCTCGCGGCCGAGGAAATACGTCGTCTCCATCATGTCGAAGACGGGGCCGGGCGGCCCCATGTTTTCCAGAACGGCCGGCACGTCCGGGTCTTCCATGAAGCCGTAATTGATGATCAGGCGGTAGAACTCGTGGCCGAGCGGCTCGACCCTCACGCGGTCTTGCGGCTCGACGTGCGGCACCTGCCGCGTCTTCACCGTCAGGAGCACGACGCGCTCGTGCAGCACCTTGTTGTGTTCGAGGTTGTGCATCAGCGCGGGCGGCGTCCCCGTCGCCGTCCCGTTCATGAAGACGGCCGTGCCGGGGACGCGCGCCGGCGGGTTCCGGGCGATGTCGCGCAGGAAATCTTCAATCGGGTGGGCGCGCGACAGAAGCTGCTCGGCCAGGATGCGGCGGCCCTTCTTCCACGTCGTCATCAGCAGGAAGACGCCGGCCCCGACGACGAGCGGGAACCAGCCGCCGGCCGGAATCTTGATGACGTTCGCGCCGAAGAACGCCAGGTCAATGGCGAGGAAGAAGCCGGTGAGCGCGAGCGCGAGCGGCAGGCTCCAGCCCCACTTCTCGCGCTCGACGACGCCGAGCAGGACGGTCGTGATGACCATCGTCGCGGTGACGGCGACGCCGTAGGCCGCGGCGAGGCTGCTCGACGACCCGAAGCCGACGACGATGGCGATGCAGCCGACCATCAAGGCCCAGTTGAGCGCCGGGATGTAGATCTGCCCCATCTGGGTCGAGGAGGTGTGCTCGATCTTGAGCCGCGGCATGAAGCCGAGTTGGACGGCCTGCATCGTGAGCGAGAAAGCGCCGGAGATTAAAGCCTGCGAGGCGATGATCGCGGCGGAGGTCGCCAGCGCGATCAGCGGGTACAAAGCCCACCCCGGGGCGAGCCGGTAGAAGGGGTTCTCGGCCGCCCCCGGGTTCTCGATGAGCAGCGCGCCCTGGCCGAGGTAGTTGAGCAGCAGCGCGGGCAGGACGAGCGCGTACCAGACGATGCGGATCGGCCGCTTCCCGAAGTGGCCCATGTCGGCGTAGAGGGCCTCGCCGCCCGTCACGACGAGGAAGACCGTGCCGAGCACGAGGAAGCCGTGCCAGCCGTTGCGCAGGAAGAAGTCGAATGCGTGAGCCGGGTTGAAAGCCCCGACGACCGACGGGTGGCGCACGATCTGCGAAATACCCAGCAGCGCGATGGCGACGAACCACGCGAGCATGACGGGGCCGAACAGGCGGCCGACTTGCGCCGTGCCGCGGCTCTGGATGAGGAACAGCCCGACGATAATCACCGCCGTCGCGGGCACGACGTAAGGCGCGAAGAGCGGCGTCGCCACGTTCAGGCCCTCGACCGCGCCGAGCACGGAGATGGCGGGCGTGATGATGCCGTCGCCGTAGAGGAGCGCCGCCCCGAAGATGCCGAGCGCGACGAGCCACTTGCGCTCCCTCCGGCTCACGATCTTGATCGGCGTCGCCAGCGCGGTCAGCGCCAGGATGCCGCCCTCGCCGCGGTTGTCGGCGCGCAGGACGAAGACGCCATACTTGACCGAGATGATGAGGATGAGCGCCCAGAAGATGAGCGACAGCACGCCGAAGACGTTCGCGGGCGTCGCCTCAATCGCGTGCGGGCCGTGGAAGCACTCGCGCATCGCGTAGAGCGGGCTGGTGCCGATGTCGCCGTAGACGATGCCGAGCGCGGTCAGCGAAAGAATGGCGAGGTAGCGCCCGCGCGGTTTCGCGGTGTGCGGGCGGCCGTACGCGTCCGTCAGCGTGGTGTGGATGTCTGCCGAGGCTATTCCTGACATGGTCGTCCTGAGAGAAAAGAATAAATCCCCGGAACAGTCGCCGCCCGGCCGCGGTCAAGGGGCCGAAGATGTACGCCCGCGGCCGCCCAAACCACGACGATCAAATCCGGCGGGCGAACTGTTTCTCCGGGGAAAGACAGCGCCCATAGGATGGCATAAAAGTTATAAGGATTTTGTAAAGATGCCGCCGCCCCGTCGTTTTAACTGGCGTACCGCTCCTCGACGGTGGCGGCGAAGACGAGAGTCCCGACGAGCCCGACGACGCCCGCGACGGCGAACGGCACTTCCGGCGCGACCTTCCAGAGCAGCCCGCCGACGGCCGCGGCCGGGGCGATGGTGAGGCTCCTGATCAGGTAATACAGCCCGACCGTGCGCGCCCGCAGGTGCGGCTCCGCGAAGTCCACGATCATCGCCTTGCGCGACGGCTCGCCGATCTCGCGCAGGCCGCCGACGACGAAAGCCGCGGCCAGGCCGGCCATGCCGCTCGACATCACGACCGCGACGGGGAAGAGCGCGAAGCAGCAGAACGTGGCGATGACGAAGGGCTTGCGCCCGACGCGATCCGCGATGCGCGCCGACGGGATGTAAACCAGAATCGAGGTCGTCATCTGCACCGCCACGAGTAGCCCGTACCGCGCCGCGCTGATCCCCGTGACGTTCGTGACGTAGAGGATGATGAAGACTTCGGACAGCCCTTCGCACGTCCTGATGATGATGTCGGAGACGAGCAGCCGCTTGAGCGCGCCGTGGAAGGAGCGCCAGACGCCCCGCAGCCGGACGTGCTCGCCGGCGATGACCGGCAGGTTGATCGAGCGCACGACGAGGGCCGTCACGCCGGCCAGGGCGAGCGTGACGAGCAGGCCGGCCCTCACGCCGTAAAGCACGCCCGCGGACGCTATCAGCGCCCCCCCGATGAGGGGTGCCACCGTCATGGG
>JALZHT010000203.1 GCA_030860645.1 Acidobacteriota bacterium | reverse complement strand
CTCGCGCACCTCCCACAGCTCGGCGAACTCGGCGTCCCAGGGCGGGCGCGAGCGCTGCGTGCCGTAGAAGATTTTCCCGTCGGCGGGGAACTGCTCGATCTTCGCGTCCGAGAGGCCGTAGGCGCGCAGCTGTTCGGCGATGTGCTCGGCGGCGGCGCGGAAGCCGCGCGAGCCGCGCATCCGGTGGTGGCGCGCGAGCTGTTCGAGGTTGCGCTGGGCCGCTTCGCCCGAAAGCTCCTGCGCGAGCGCGGCCAAGACCGGCTCGGGGAGGAGCGTCGTCCGCTGCGCGCCGGCCGGGGCGGCGGAGAGCAGAAGGGGGAGGGACAGGACGATCAATTTCCTCACGGGGCGCTCCTGAAATTTGTCTGGAGATGACTTGCGGGCGGCCCATTGTACGGCGCGCGGGGAGGAAGATAAAGGGTCGCGTAAACTTGACAGGAGCTTCCCATTTCGCCGATTGTTAGGCCCTGCTTGCCCGTGGCGCTTCCGCTCCCCGAGGAGTTAACGATGAAAAAAGTGCTGGCCCTCGTCACCGCGTCGCTGTGCGTGTGCCTCGCCGCGCGCGCGCAGGAGCGCGCGGTCGCGTTCACCGGCGCGACCCTCGTCACCGTCTCCGGCCCCGCGGTTCAAGACGGCGTGCTCGTCGTCCACCGCGGCAAGATCGTGGCCGCCGGCCCGCGCGCCTCCGTCACGATACCGCCCGGCGCGCAGGTCGTGGACGCGAAGGGGAAGACCATCATGCCGGGCCTCGTCGACACGCACAGCCACGTCGGGGGCGGCTCGGGCGGCGACGCCTCCGCGCCCATCCAGCCCGACGTGCGCATCCTCGACTCCATAGACGTGCGCGACCCCGGCCTCAAGCGCGCCCGCGCCGGCGGCATCACCACCGTCAACGTCATGCCCGGCTCGGGCCACCTCCTCAGCGGCCAGACCCTCTACCTCAAACTGCGCGACGGCAAAATCGTTGACGACCTCTTCATCCGCGACGCGCGCGGCGAGCCGGCCGGCGGCATCAAGATGGCGAACGGCACGAACGCGCTCCGGCCCGGCGCGACCGGCCCCTTCCCCGGCACGCGCTCGAAGTCGGCGGCGCTCGTCCGCGAGCAGTTCACGCGCGCGCAGGAGTACCGCGAGAAGGTGCGGCGCGCGGGCGCAGACAAGTCGAAGCTGCCGCCGCGCGACCTCGCGCTCGAAGCGCTGGCCGAGGCGCTCGAAGGCCGCCGCGTCGTCCACTTCCACACGCACCGCCACGACGACATCCTGACGGCGCTCAGGCTCGCGCGCGAGTTCGGCTTCCGCCCCGTGCTCCACCACGTCTCCGAAGCGTGGAAGGTGGCCGACGAGATCGCGCGCGCCAAAGCCCCGGCCTCGGTCATCCTCATCGACTCGCCGGGCGGCAAGCTCGAAGCCATTGACGTGCGGCTGACGAACGGCGCGGCGCTGGAGCGCGCGGGCGCGCTCGTCGGCTTCCACACGGACGACTACGTCACCGACTCGCGCTTCTTCCTCCGCCAGGCCGGCCTCGCCGTGCGCGGCGGGATGTCGCGCGAGCGCGCGCTCCACGCGATGACGATGGCCGGCGCGGAGATGCTCGGCCTGAAAGACCGCGTCGGCTCGCTCGAAGCGGGCAAGGACGCCGACTTCATCCTCCTCTCCGGCGACCCTTTGAGCGCCTACACGAAGGTGCTGGAGACGTGGGTCGAGGGCGTCCGCGTCTTCGACCGTAACGACCCGCGAGACCGCCTCTACGCCGTCGGCGGCTACGGCGCGGGCCGCGACCAGGCCGTCCACTACGACTGCTTCGAGGATGACGGAGAGGGCCACCGGCAATGACCCAACGGGAAAGAAACCTCGGGCCGCTGAATAAAACTGTAGGGGCAGGGCTTGTCCCCGCCCGCCTCAACATCAAAGACAATTCAAACAGGGACGGACAGGAGAGAAAGGCAATTTCTTTATCCTGTCTATCGGGTTCATCCCTGTTTGAATTGCTTCGTGAGTCGAGCGGGCAGGGACAAGCCCTGCCCCTACAGACCTTCGCAACGTCGGGGGGGTTAGCGCGCGTCGCTCGTTACACGTCCTGCTTCGTGCTTGCCTTTTGCGCCGTGGTTTTCGGCGGCGCGGGAGTGCGCGCGCAGATTGCCGTGCGCGGCGAGACCGTCTACACGATGGCGGGCCGGCCCGTCGCGGACGGCGTGGTGCTGGTGCGCGGCGGGAAGATCGAGCGCGTCGGGCCGGCCGCGTCGGTCAGCATCCCGGCCGATTACAAAGTCGTCCGCGCGCGCGTCGTCACGCCCGGCCTCATTGACGCGCACACGGTCGTCGGACTCTCCGGCTACCTGAACCAGCCGCACGACCAGATGCAGCTCGAACGCTCCGCGCCCCTCCAGCCGGAGCTGCGCGCCACCGACGCCTACGACGCGCGCGAGCGCCTCGTCGAGTGGCTGCGCGGCTTCGGCGTCACCACCATCCACACCGGCCACGGCCCCGGCGCGCTCGTCTCGGGGCAGACGATGATCGCCAAGACCGCGGGCGAGGGCGTGGACGAGGCCGCGCTCGTCCCCGTCGCGATGGTCGCGGCCACGCTCGGCGACGGCGGCCGGATGGAGGGCGCGCGCGCGCCGGGCACGCACGCCAAGATGTTCGCCATGCTGCGCGCCGAGCTTCTGAAGGCGCAGGAGTACGACCGCAAGCAGCAGGCGGCGAAAGAAGGCGAGCGGCCGGCGCGGGATTTACGCGCGGAAGTTTTAGCGCGCGTCGTCAGGCGCGAGCTGCCGCTGCTGGTGACGGTGCACCGCGCGCACAACATCGTCGCGGCGCTCAGGCTGGCGAAGGAGTTCAACCTGCGCCTCGTCCTCGACGGCGCGGCCGAGAGCTACCTCGTCGCCGAGCAGATCAAGGCGGCCGGCGTCCCCGTCATCGTCCACCCGACGATGTACCGCGCCGCGGGCGAGACCGAGAACCTCTCGATGGAGACGGCCGCGGCGCTGCGCAAGGCGGGCGTGCGGGTCGCGCTCCAGAGCGGCTTCGAGGGCTACGTGCCGAAGACGCGCGTCGTGCTCTTCGAGGCCGCGGCGGCCGCCGCCAACGGCCTCTCGTTCGAGGAGGCGCTGGCGGCCGTGACGATTGACGCGGCCCGCCTGCTCGGCGTCGAGGGGCGCGTCGGCTCCATCGAGTCCGGCAAGGACGCCGACCTCGCACTCTTCGACGGCGACCCCTTCGAGTACACGACGCACGTCACCACAGTCATCATCAACGGCCGCGTCGTCAGCGACGAGATACGTTGAAGAGGTCTGTAGGGGCAGGGCTGGTCCCTGCCCGCTCAGGTGTCACGACGAACCAAGCTTGAAGGTAAATAATGTCGCGCGGGCAGGGACCAGCCCTGCCCCTACAGTCTTGCGGCGTATGCCGACTCCTTTGTCCCCATGTTTCAGGAGGATTGAAATGAACCATCCAGTTTTAAGAAAACTGACCGCCGCCGCCCTGTTTTGTTTGATGGCCTTGCCGTCGGCAGCGTTCACGCAGGGCGCGCAGCCCGGCGCGTGGACGCCGGAGTTGATGATGAAGGTCAGGCCCGTCGGGCCGGTGCGCGTCTCGCCCGACGGGCGGCGCGTCGCCTACGCCGTGACCGACGCCGTGATGACGGCCGACAGGAGCGAGTACGTCTCGCAGATTCACGCGGCCGACGCCGACGGCTCGAACCCCGTCCAGCTCACCTTCGGCGACAAGTCCTCGACCAACCCGGAGTGGTCGCCCGACGGCTCGGCCCTCGCCTTCACCTCGACGCGCAAGGACAACAAGAGCAACCTCTACCTGCTGCGCATGGCCGGCGGCGAGGCCGAGCCTCTGACCGACGTGAAGAGCGGCGTCACCAGCTTCGACTGGTCGCCCGACGGCAAGTGGATCGCCTTCACGATGCCGGACGCGAAGTCCGAGGACGAGGAGAAGCTGACGAAGGGCAAGGACGACTGGCGGTGGGTGGACGAGAACCTGAAGCCGGCGCGGCTCTACGTCGTCTCAATCCAGAAGGACGCCTCGGGCAAGCGCGAGCCGCGTCGGCTGACGGCGGGCGACTTCCACGTCGGCGGCTTCGACTGGTCGCCCGACGGCTCCAAGATCGCCTTCAGCCACGCGCGGACGCCGAAGGTCAACGACTGGCCGAGCGCCGACGTGTCGGTCGTGGACGTGGCGGGCGGGCAGCGCGCGCCGCTCGCCGCGACGCCCGCGGCCGAGACCTCGCCCGTCTACTCGCCCGACGGCAAGCACGTCGCGCTCGTCGTCAGCGACAACCCGCCGCGCTGGGCGCAGAGCGGCACCATCCACGTCGTGCCGGCCGCCGGGGGCGTCCCGCGCGCGCTGGCCGCCTCGCACGACGGCCAGCCCAACATCGCCGGCTGGTCGCCGGACGGGAAGCGCATCTACTTCAGCGAGGCGCGCGGGACGGGCACGCGCATCTACGCGCTCGACGTGGCCTCGAACAAGGTCGTTGACGTGAACACGACCGAAGAGGTCTTGGCGGGCGTCAACCTGAACCGCTCGGGCCGCCTCCTCGGCTTCACCGCGCAGGCGAGCGACCGCGCGCCCGAAGCCTTCGTCAGCCCCGTGGACAGGTACGCGCCCGTGCAGGTCAGCCGCGCCAACGCCGACATCCCCCGACTGCCGCTGGGCAAGACCGAAGTCGTGCGCTGGAAGAGCGCCGACGGCAAAGACGTGGAAGGCTTGCTGACCTACCCGGTGAATTACCAGCGGGGCGCGCGCGTGCCGCTCATCCTCAACGTCCACGGCGGCCCGGCCGGCGTCTTCCAGCAGACGTTCATCGCCTCGCGCGGCGCGTACCCGGTCGCGGCCTTCGCGGCGCGCGGGTACGCGGTCTTGAGGCCCAACCCGCGCGGCTCCTCCGGCTACGGCACGGAGTTCCGCCGCGCCAACCTCAAGGACTGGGGCTTCGGCGACTACCAGGATTTGATGACGGGCGTGGACAAGGTGATCGAGATGGGCGTGGCCGACCCCAACCGGCTCGGCGTGATGGGCTGGAGCTACGGCGGCTACATGACCTCCTGGATCATCACGCAGACGAAGCGCTTCAAGGCCGCCTCGGCCGGCGCGCCCGTGACGAACCTGATGAGCTTCACGGGGACGGCCGACATCCCGAGCTTCATCCCCGACTACTTCGGCGGCCAGCCGTGGGAGATCATCGACATCTACCGCAAGCACTCGCCGATGTTCAACGTCAAGGGCGTCGTCACGCCGACGCTCATCCAGCACGGCGAGGCCGACGACCGCGTCCCCGTCTCTCAGGGGTACGAACTCTACAACGCGCTGCGCGCGCAGGGCGTCCCCGCGCGGATGCTCGTCATGCCGCGCCAGCCGCACGGCCCCAACGAGCCGAAGATGATCCTCAAGGTCATGCAGACGAACCTCGAATGGTTCGAGCGCCACCTCGGCGCGGCCGGCGCGGCGGCGGAGAAGTGAAGAGGATTGCGGCCCGGTCGAAGTGTTAGTCGCGTATCATGTGAGCGGCATTTCAACACAGAGGGCACAGAGCAGGCACAGAGGCCACAGAGAAGAAGTTGATTTCTCTGTGTCCTCTGTGATTCCTCCGTGCCCTCTGTGTTGCATCCTGCCTCACCCGACAGTCAACCCGCGCGCACTGCTCGACGCGCAGTCACTTGAGGCCGACACATGAAGCGTCTGTCTGCCAGCCTTGCCTTCGTCCTCCTCGCCTCGCCGCTCGCCCCGGCGCAGATACCTAACCGCGCGGGCGGCGTGCGCGAGTACGTGCAGGCGCACCAGCACGAAATCCTGCGCGAGTTCATAGACCTGCTCGCCATCCCGAACGTCGCCTCCGACCGCCCGAACATCCGCCGCAACGCCTCGGCCATCGCCGAGATGATGCGGCGTCGCGGCCTCAGCCCGCGTCTGCTCGAAGCTAAAACCGAGGGCGCGCCGCCGGCCGTCTACGGCGAACTCAAGACGCCCGGCGCTTCGCGCACGCTCGTCTTCTACGCGCACTACGAC
>JALZHT010000875.1 GCA_030860645.1 Acidobacteriota bacterium | reverse complement strand
CCTCGGCTCGGAACTCCGCGCACGCATGGCGGCCGTCCGCGCCGCCTACGACCGCATCACGAAAGAGAGGGGCTAGGGCCGGAGGCTAAGAGAGGGGCCGGGGGCTTATTAAAAACATCTGCGACCCAAACTCGGAAAATACAACGCCGGTTTGGACAGCGATAGTTTTAACAATCCCCCGGCCCCTAGCCCTGCCTTTTACCCTTGACACTCGACGGTGAACTCGAAGTTGGTGGAGGTGATTTCGCCGTTGGCGTTGACGGTGGTGTGAATCCTGGTGCGGACGATGAGGTTGTCCTCGCTGCCCGCCGAGACGAGGTTGAGATTGCCGACGGAGTTGAAGGCGAAGGCGGTGCCGTCGCCGCCCGTCTCGACGGATTCAACCGTCTCGTTGGCGTTGTAGAGCGTGCCGGATGGCGACTCGCCGCTCAGGTGGAACTGGATGTGCGTCTTGAAAGTGCCGTGCCCGCTCGGCGTCCCCGTCGCGTGGACGACGACGTGCGACTCGCCGCTGATGATGATCGTCTCGCCCGTGCACGAGGTGGCGATGAAGTCAATGGGCACGGTCATGTTGTCGGTGATGGTCGAGGCCTGGGGTGCAGCCGCCGTGCCCTGGAAGACGAGCGCCGCCGAGGCGGCGAGGAGCATCAGCATCCGTGCGAAAGTTCTTCTCATGATCTCTCTCCTACAGTCTTGGGGACTAGAAGGGGACGCCGCCGGGCGCGGCGGCGCACAAGGCTCTGTAGTCGTGGGGAGCAAGAAAGAGAAACGATTCAGCCGCGAGTCTATCACCCTGTAGTCTAAGACGAGTTCTTCTGACTCCGGGCTGTCTTTTAGTCGAGGATGACGTAGATGAGTTCGGCGAGGACGAGCAGCGCGATGAAGATGCCCATGATGACGCGCACCACCGTCTTGCTGCGCCGGCCGCGGAAGAGTTGCATGGCACCGCCGACGGTGCTCGCCGCGCCGAAGGCGATGACGAGGCCGAAGAGGCCGAAGATGAGCGCGATCTCTTTCGTCCCGCCGCTGAACCGCGTGGTCGCGTCGGGGTCTGCCGAGCGGGCGATGATCCCGGCCACGATGACCGTGATGACGCCCATGAAGAGGACGAGGAAAAGTCCGATCCCGACGAGCACGCCGCCGAGCGCGCGGACGCCCGTCTGCGTCAGCACGCGCTTGTTCCCGCAGCGCGGGCAGCGTTCGACGTGCTCGCGCGTCTCGTGGTCGCACTTGTAGCAGATGCGCAACTCGCCGGCGGACGCCGCGCCGACGCCGCCCGCGCCCTGATAGGCGGGCCGCGCGGCGGCCTTGAGGTTGAAGAAGCCGCGGCCGCACTCGGGGCAGTCGGCCAGGTAGAACGGCGACTCGTAGCTACAGTTCGAGCAGGCGTACACAGAGTCCACGCGCCTCGCCTCCTTCAAATTCAATTAAGAATGAGGATTGGCAATTCTTAATTCTCAATTCTTAATTGATTTAGTCATGCCGCGCGCGGCGCGCCCGTCTGCTCCTCGTGCCAGCAGCGCGTGCAGAAGCGGTGGCGGGCGGCGCGCTCTTCCGGACTGAAGTCGGCCGCGGCGGGGAGGCGCTCGGCCACCCCGCGCTCCTCCTCGCTCAGCTCGTACCAGGCTTTTAAAGGCCCCTCGCCGCAGCGCGGGCAGGTGTCTTCGCCCTGGGCGCTCGTCGCGTAGTCTCTGCTCATCGTGGCGTCTCCGCGTTCGGGGTTCGTGTCGGCGCGCCCTCGACGCGGGCCTTGAGCGCCTCGTTCATCAGCAGGTAGCCGCGGCGCGTCTTCTCCAGCGTCGCGCCCATGAAGGGGAGCAGCAGGCCCGTGAAGCGCTCGCCGTGGAGGAAGCGCGTGCGGCCCGGCCCCGAAGGCTCCAGACGGAAGATGTGCTCGCCGTTGAAGAGGCCGGGGACGGGCAGGCTCCCGATCCAGCGCAGCTCGCGCGCCGGCTCGACCCGCAGCACCCGCGGCCGGAACTTCATGCCGCGCCCCTCCGGCACCTGCACGAAGATTTCGAGCCGCCCGCCCTCGCGCAACTCCCCGACGACGCTCTTCACGAAAGGGTTCCACGAGGGGTAGGCCGCGAAGTCCGTCAGCACCCGCCACACCTCCCCGGGCGCGGCGCCGATTTCAATATCGGTCTGAATTTCTCTCATCTTAAATTTAAGGCTGTAGGGGCGGGGCT
>JALZHT010000874.1 GCA_030860645.1 Acidobacteriota bacterium | reverse complement strand
GTCCCGCGCTGACGACGAGCGGGACGCCGCCCGCGCCGCCCGTCCGCCGCCGCGAGGGCGACGAGATTCACCCGTTCCCCGAGACGGCCGTCGGCGAGGGCGACGTGCGCGCCGAGGGCGAAACGATTCAGGCCGGCACGTCGCTCTGGCGCGACGCGTGGCGGCGGCTTTTGAGGAACAAGCTGGCGGTCTTCGGGATGGTGGTCGTCTGCGTCATCATCGTCGCGGCGGCCGTCGGCCCGGCGCTCATCCGCTGGACGACCGGCTACACCTACGACTACATCCCTTCGGAGTCGGAGCTGATCCGCTCGTTCCCGCCCTTCACCGCGCCCGACGGCACGTTCTCGTGGACGCACCCGATGGGGACTGACAGCGCGGGGCGCGACATGCTAGCGCGCGTCCTCCTGGGCGGGCGCATCTCGCTGATGGTCGGCGTCATCTCGACCATCGTCTCGCTCATCATCGGCGTCACCTACGGGGCGACGGCCGGCTACCTCGGCGGCAAGGTTGACGACGTGATGATGAGAATCGTTGACGTGCTCTACGCCATCCCGTACATGATGATCGTCATCGTGCTGCTGGCCTTCTTCGGCGGGCAGTCGCCGCTCGGGCAGCTCTTCCTCCTCTTCGCGGCGCTCGGCGCGGTCTCGTGGCTGACGATGGCGCGCATCGTGCGCGGGCAGGTGATGTCTCTGAAGAACCAGGAATTTGTTTTGGCGGCGCGCGCCACCGGCGTCTCGACGCCGAAGATCATCTTCCGCCACCTCGTCCCGAACGCGCTCGGCCCCGTCATCGTCTACGCGACTTTGACCATCCCCTCGGTGATGTTGCAGGAGGCTTTCCTCTCGTTCCTCGGCCTCGGCGTGCAGGCCCCGCTCGCCTCGTGGGGGAGCCTCGCCTCCGAGGGCATCCAGAACATCGCGGTCTTCCCGTGGCAGCTCATCTTCCCCGGCGTCACGATGGCGCTCACGCTCTTCTCGCTGAACTTCCTCGGCGACGGGCTGCGCGACGCGCTCGACCCGCAGATGAGGAAGTTTTAAAAGAAGGTGCTAGGTTCTGGGTTTTAGGTTTTGGGGGAAGCGTTCTTCCCGAAATCAGCACCCAGCACCCAGCACCCAAAACCCAGAACCTATGAGTAGCCAAGACGGCATTCTGCTTTCGGTCAGGGACTTGCGGACGTACTTCCAGACGGAGGACGGCACGGTGAAGGCCGTGGACGGCATCAGCTTCGATTTGCGGCGGGGCGAGACGCTAGGGATCGTCGGCGAGTCGGGGTCGGGCAAGTCCGTGACGAACCTCTCCATCCTCCGCCTCATCCCCGACCCGCCGGGCAAGATCGTCTCGGGCGAGGTGCTGCTGCACGGCGAGGACATCCTGAGCCTGCCGCCCGACGCCGTCCGCCGCATCCGCGGCAAGCGCATCAGCATGATCTTCCAGGACCCGATGACCTCGCTCAACCCGTTCATGCGCATCTCGAAGCAGCTCGGCGAGATTACGCGCCTCCACCTCGGCCACGGCAAGGAGCAGGCGCGCGAGCACGCCATTAAGATGCTGGAGACGGTCGGCATCCCCGAGGCGCGCAGCCGCGTCGACAGCTACCCCCACGAGTTCTCGGGCGGGATGCGCCAGCGCGTGATGATCGCGATGGCGCTGGCCTGCGAGCCGGAGCTGCTCATCGCCGACGAGCCGACGACCGCGCTCGACGTGACCATCCAGGCGCAGATCCTCGAACTCATCAAGAAGCTCAAGGAGGAGACCGGCACCAGCGTCATCCTCATCACGCACGACCTCGGCGTCGTCGCCGGCATGACCGACCACATCATCGTCATGTACGCCGGCAAGGTCTTCGAGCAGGCCCCGACGCGCGAGCTGTTCGCCTGCCCCGGCAACCCCTACACGAAGGGGCTGCTGCGCTCCGTGCCCGACCCGGCGCACGAGCAGGGGAAGGCGCTCTACCAGATACCGGGCCTCCCGCCCGACCTCGCGCACCTGCCCCAGGGGTGCCCCTTCCAGGCGCGCTGCGAGTACGTCGAAGACATCTGCCGCCGCGAGTTCCCGCCCTTCGTGCAGTTGAACGAGGAGCACTTCTCGCTCTGCCACTTCGCCGCGGACATCTACGCCAAATCTTGCAGCGAGCGCGACGCGCGCGCGGCCGCGCAGGCCGGAGCCGCCGCGGCCCCGCCGCAGAGT
>JALZHT010000873.1 GCA_030860645.1 Acidobacteriota bacterium | reverse complement strand
GGTCGAGCCGTCGCAGGAGGCGGTGGAGGTGCTCGGCCCCGCGCCGCTCGCGCAGGCGGACGAGCCGCCGCCGCAAATTCTCGTCGGTCGGCGGGGCCTCGAAGAGAGGCTCGCGCAGCGCGCGCAGGTAGAAGCCCGTGCCGCCGACGAGCAGGGCGAGGCGGCCGCGCGCCTCGATCTCGTCAATCTTGTCGAGCGCGTCGCGCGCCCAGTCGGCGGCCGTGTAGTTCACCTCCGGCGGGACGAAATCAATCAGGTGGTGCGGGACGCCGCGCCGCTCCTCGGGCGGGACTTTGGCGGTGGCGATCTCGATCTCGCGGTAGACCTGCACCGAGTCGCAGTTGATGATCTCGCCGCCCGCGGCGAGCGCCAGCGCGATCCCCAACTCGCTCTTGCCCGAGGCGGTGGGGCCGACGACGGCGATGACCGGCCGGTCTGTCCTGGCGTTTTCGCTCACGGGGCGGGGGAGGCGAGGCGGTAAAGGACGGCCAGCCAGAGGAGGAGCAGGAGCACGAGCGCCCCGATGATTTGCGCGCGGGAAAAACGCATCGTTAAAGTCGCGGCTAGATTAACGCGACCCGGACGGACACTTCAAACGCCGCGCTCACTTCTTGGCCGTCGCCTCGCGGTAGGCGGCCGCGACGCCGGGGCCGGCGACGTAGAAGCTGAAGATGAAACTCTTGAGCTGCGAGTCGCCGGCGATGAGCTTGCGGAACTCTTCGAGGTTGACGCTCTTGCGCGCCTGCTCCAGCGTCTCGCCGCGCGCGGCCGCGGCCGCGGTCTGCTCGCTGATGGAGGCGAGCAGGCGGACGAGCAGCCGCGCGTAAGAGTCGTCGCGCAGCACCCGCCCGTGTCCGGGGATGATGACCGCGGGGCGCAGCGCGAGCATCCGTTCGAGGCTGGCGCGGTACTCGGAAGGGAAGGAGGTCGAGCCGACCAGGGGGACGGGCCAGACGACGAGGTCGCCGGAGATGACGACGTTCTCCGCGGGCAGGTGGACGACGAGGTCGGCCCCGCTGTGGCCGCGCCCGAGGTGGCGGATGTCTACGGTGCGCCGGCCACGGTAAAGCGTCAGGCGGCTCTCGACCGTGACGGTCGGCATGACGAGCCGGAAGTTGGCGGCCTCGGCGAAGTAACGCTCCGCCATCCGGATGTCGCTCGCGTAGCTGGCCCGCTCCTCCGCGGTCAACTCGCCGCCGGTGAGGCTCTTGTTCTTCGCCATCAACTCGCGGATTTGCGCGACGAAGGGCGGGCCGCCCGTGAGCGTCCCTTTCCGGTTCGACGCGCCGACGGTCGGGAGGTCTTCGAGCGTGCTCGCGTGCCCGATGAACTCGACGCCGGGGAACGCCTCGCGGTAGACCTCGTTGCCGGCGATGTGGTCGTCGTGCCAGTGCGTGTTGATGACGTAGCGCACCGGCTTCGTCGTCAGTCTGCGCAGCGCGGCGACGACCTCGCGGGCCGAGGCCGGGCTGATGTTGGTGTCAACGACAAACACGTCCTCGTCGTTGACGATGAAGACCGTGTTCGAGTTGAACATCAGCCCGGGCGGCTCTTTGCGGACGGCCGCGTACACGCCCTCGGCGACCTTCACCACGTCCACGCCCTCGTCCTGCCCGAGGACACAGGGCGACGCGCCGAGCGTCAGCGCGAGCAAACAAACGCGGGCCAGAAATATGGATTTCATCCAACCTCGTGCGTCGAAGAGGTGCGAAAGGCACGGACGTATACGAAGCCTTCCGCCGCGCGGTTTATGAATTGTGTCGGTGGCCGAGGCTATCGTGAGGCCGTTTTCGACACAGAGGGCACAGAGAATACATGTTCTTCTCTGTGCCCTCTGTGTCGAAATGAAGGTGCGCGAAGCGCAATCGGAAATGTCAGTAAAGTTTACTGAGTTGGATGCCGGTGTAGTAGGTCTTCAAAATCTTGTCATAGGTCAACCCGGCGCGGGCGAGGCCGAAGGCCCCGACCTGGCACATCCCGACGCCGTGGCCCCAGCCGCGCCCGCTGAAGGTGTAGCGCGCGACGCGGCCCGCGTCGTCGAAGGCGCGGTCGATGACGAAGAGTTGTTCGCGCAGTTCCAGCGCCGAGCGGATGCGGCCGCCGCGGACGTGAGCCGTGCCGTCGGTGCCGACGACTTCGAGGTCGAGCACGCGGCCCGAAGGCCCGCGCCGCAGCACGCGCACGTCGAGCAG
>JALZHT010000202.1 GCA_030860645.1 Acidobacteriota bacterium | reverse complement strand
TCTCCATTCATCATCCCGCATTCCGCATTCATCATTTCTGATGATGAGTATTTCCGTCGGAGTCATCGGCTGCGGCTACTGGGGGCCGAACCTGATCCGCAACTTCGCCGAGAGCGAGGCGGCGGAGCTGCGCTGGGTCTGCGACAAGGACGCGCGCCACCTCTCGAAGGCCGCGCGGCGCTACCCCGTCGCCCGCGCCTCCTCGGACTACGCGGAGCTGCTCGCCGACCCGCGCCTCGACGCCGTCGTCATCGCCACGCCCGTCGCCACGCACTACCCCTTCGCCCGCCGCGCCCTCGAAGCCGGCAAGCACGTCCTCGTCGAGAAGCCCCTGACGGCGAGCGCGCGCGAGGCCGAGGAGCTGATCGCGCTGGCCGAAAGGCGCGGCCTCACGCTGATGGTCGACCACACCTTCGTCTACACCGGCGCGGTACGCAAGATCAAGGAGCTGGTCGCGGGCGGCGGGGTCGGCGACCTGCTCTACTTCGACTCCGTCCGCATCAACCTCGGCCTCTTCCAGCACGACGTGAACGTCGTCTGGGACCTCGCGCCGCACGACCTCTCGATCATGGATCACGTCGTCGGCCGGATGCCGACGGAGCTGACGGCCACGGGCAGTTGCCACATCGAGCCGGGGCTGGAGAACATCGCCTACGTCCAGCTCCGCTTCGACGACTCGCTGATCGCCAACTTCCACTTCAACTGGCTCTCGCCCGTCAAGATCCGCCGCACGCTCATCGCCGGCAGCCGGCGGATGATCGTCTACGACGACATCGAGCCGACCGAGAAGGTGCGCGTCTACGACAGCGGCGTGACGCGCAACGAGCCGGCGCTCTCGGAGGAGGAGACCTACAAGACGCTGGTCAGCTACCGCACGGGCGACGTCTGGGTGCCCAAGCTCGACTCGACCGAGGCGCTGCGCTACGTCGTCGCCGAGTTCCTCGACTCGGTCAAACTTTCGCGCCCCTCGGTCTCCGACGGCGCGGCCGGCCTGCGCGTCGTCCGCCTCCTCGAAGCCGCCCAGCAGTCGATCAACGCCGGCGGGCGGTGGATCAAACTCTGAACGGGGGACGCGGGACGATGAACTAAAATCAACTCGCCTTTCAGTTCACCTTTACTCGTCCATCGCTTCTCTTAGACATGAGCCGACCCGCCGACACGATGCAAGTCCCGCTGCTCGACCTCAGACAGCAGCACGCCGCGCTCCGCGAGGAGTTGCGCGCGGCCGTCGAGCGCGTCTTCGAGTCGCAGCAGTTCGTCCTCGGCGAGGACGTGGGGAAGTTGGAGGCGGAGGTCGCGCGCTACACGGGGGCGGGGTACGCCGTCGGCTGCGGCTCCGGCTCGGACGCGCTGCTGCTGGCGCTCCTCGCGCTCGACATCGGCGGAGGCGACGAGGTCGTCACGACGCCCTTCACCTTCTTCGCCACCGGCGGCGCGATAGCCCGCGCCGGCGCGCGCCCCCGCTTCGCCGACATCGAGCCGCGCACCTTCAACCTCGACCCGGCGCGGCTCGGGGAGGCGATCAACGGGCGCACGCGCGCCGTCGTCCCCGTCCACCTCTACGGCCAGTGCGCCGATATGGAGGAGATTCTTAACGTCGCCGCGCAGGCCATCGGCGCGGAAGACCGCGGGCGCGCGGCCGGCGCTTCGGGGGCGGCCGGCTGCTTCAGCTTCTACCCGACCAAGAATCTGGGCGCGGCCGGCGAGGCCGGGATGGTCACGACCAACGACGCGCGCACGGCCGAGCGCCTGCGCCGCCTCCGCGTCCACGGCGGCGCGACCGAATACCGACACGAAGAGGTCGGCTTCAACAGCCGCCTCGACACGCTGCAAGCCGCCGTGCTGCGCGTCAAACTCCCGCACCTCGACGCCTGGTCGCAGGCCCGCCGCGAGCGCGCCGCGCGCTACACGCGCCTCTTCGAGGAGGCGGGACTGCTGGAGTGCGTCACCCCGCCCCACGTCCGCCCCGGCGCGCGCCACATCTTCCACCAGTACGTCGTCCGCGTCCCCGCCCCGCGCCGCGACCCGCTCATCGCGCACCTCAAGGAGCGCGGCGTCGGCACGAAGGTTTACTACCCCGTCCCGCTCCACCTTCAGGAGTGCTTCGCGTCCCTCGGCTACAAGGAGGGCGACTTCCCCGAGGCCGAGCGCGCCGCCCGCGAAACGCTCGCCCTCCCGATGTTCCCCGAACTGACCGAGGGGCAGCAGGCTTACGTCGTCGAAACCGTCCGCCGCTTCTTCGACTGAAGTCCCCCGGCACGGCATGAAAAGAATGATCACCGCGAAGGCGTCGCGCGTCTCGCTCTCGGCGCTGCTCCTGCTCGGGGCGGCGCTGGCGGGTTACGCCCAGACAAAAATTATCAAGGAGCTGCGGCCGACCGTCATTCTGATCTCACTCGACGGGTTCCGCCACGACTACCTGACGAAGTACAGGCCCGAGAACCTCAACTCTCTCGCGCGCGCGGGCGTCCGTGCGAGATGGATGATCCCGTCCTTCCCGACCAAGACTTACCCGAACCACTACACCATCGCGACCGGGCTGTACCCGCAGCACCACGGCATCGTCGAGAACAACATTTACGACGAGGGCTTCCGGGCCGTCTTCACGCTCGGCGACCGCGCGGAGGTGGAGAACGGCCGCTGGTGGCTGGGCGAGCCGATCTGGGTGACGGCCGAGAAGCAGGGCCAGCGCTCCGCCTCGGTCTTCTTCCCCGGCACGGAGGCCGAGATCGCCGGCAAGCGCCCGACCTACTGGAGACTTTACGAGGGCGGCAAGATGCCGAACGCCGAGCGCGTCCGCCTGCTCCTGTCGTGGCTCGACCTGCCGCCCTCGAAGCGCCCGACCTGCCTCAGCCTCTACTTCAGCGACGTGGACGACGCGGGCCATGACTTCGGCCCCGATTCCGCCGAGACGAAAAACGCCGTCCACAGAGTCGACGGCGAAATCGGGCGGCTCGTCCGCGGCCTGAAGGCGCGGGGAATCTTCGGGCGCGTCAACCTGATCGTCGTCTCCGACCACGGCATGGCCGCGGTCAACCTCAACGACGCCGTCGTCCTCGACGAAATCTTCGACCCCGCCCTGGCCGAGCGCGTCTTCTGGACGCCCGAAATCGTCAGCATCTTCCCGCGCGCGGGCAAAGAGGGAGAGATTTACACGGCCTTGAAGACCGGACTCCCGCCGCAGGCCAAAGTTTACCGGAAGTCGGAAATCCCCGCGCGCCTCCACTACCGCGACAGCCCGCGCATCGCCCCGCTCCTCGTCCTGCCCGAAGAGGGCTGGACGCTGACGAGCCGCCGCCGGCTTGAGGCCCTGAAAGAGCGCGGCGACCTGCACAAACCGAAAGGCGCGCACGGCTACGACAACGCGCTCGCCTCCATGCGCGCCATCTTCATCGCCCACGGCCCGGCCTTCAAGACGCGCAGGGTCGTCGAGCCTTTCGCCAACATCCACGTCTACAACGTCATGGCCCGCGTCCTCGGCCTCAAGCCCGCGCCCAACGACGGCGGCCACGCCGTCGCCAGGGAAGTTCTCAAGTGACATCCCATCAGGCGACCGTTAAGCCGGGCGACTGACAAGAAACCTGCGGACGCGCCTGCCCCGCGCCCCGGCCGCGCGTGTTATACTCGCGCGCAAGTCGCCGTTTCAGGCCCGGCGGGTTTCCTTTGGCTGACCCCGTTTCTCGCTCATGGAAGTTAAAGACCATCCGCATGCCGACGGTATTGAGAACAGGCCCGTACCGCATCTACTTTTACAGCCACGAGCCGAACGAACCGCCTCACGTCCACGTTGACCGCGAGGCGCTTTCTGCTAAGTTCTGGTTGAATCCTAAGCCTTGCGCGTAACTTTGGATTTAGCGCGCGGGAGTTGCGGCAAATTGAAGAGTTAATCCGTCGGCATCAAACAGAGTTGTTGGAGGCTTGGAATGGGTATTTTGGCGTTGGCGGCTGACGAGCGCGTCGCGGAAGTGGAAATTACCGAAGACGAACTGAGCGTGCGCCTGATGGACGGGAGGACGATCTCTGTCCCTTTAGTTTGGTATCCGCGCCTGCTGAATGCTACTGAGGCTCAAAGAAAGAACTGGCGAATTGTCGGCGGCGGCTACGGTGTCCACTGGGAAGATATTGATGAAGACTTGAGCACCGAAGGTCTTTTGCGAGGCGCTCCTGCGCCTCGCCAGCCTCTCACGAAATCTAAATTACCCCCCCGTCAACCAGGGAATCGCCGTCCGCAGGGGGATAGGGGTGAGCAGGTGAGGAAGTAAAGCTTTTTGCTCATGGAAGTTAAAGACAATCTGACGGACTCGCTCGCGGGCACGGTGAAGGGGCCGGGCGAGCGGCCGCACGAGTACCTATTCATCACGGCCGATCCCGTGCGCGCGCGCATCGGCGAGTTCGTCTACTACACCGCCCGCGACGGCCGGGACGAGCGGCGCATCCTCGGCAACGTCACCGCGCGCCGCCTGGTGCGCAACCTCCCCGACGCCTTCCTCTCCGACCCCGAGACGCCGCCCGCGCTCATCTCCTCGCTCATCGGCCTCGACGGCGACGGGTGCGAACTCTACGAGATCACGGTCGAGACCATCGGCTACTTCAGCCGCGCGCTCGGAGACTTCGTCAACCCGCGCATCCCGCCGCAGCCCGGCGACCCCGTCCGCCTCGCCTCCTCCGAGACGCTCTCGGGCGTGCTCTCGTCGCGGCGCGCGGGCGACGTGGGCGCGGCTCACGTCGGGAGTTTGCTCACGCGCGAGGCCGGGGCCGTGCCCGTCGTCCTCTCCGTCCGCGAGGTGGTCTCGACGCACCTCGCCATCCTCGCCTCGACCGGCGCGGGCAAGTCGTACACGGCCGGCGTGCTCGTCGAGGAGTTGATGATGCCGCACAACCGCGCGGCCGTCCTCGTCGTCGACCCGCACGGCGAGTACGACACGCTGCGCTCGATTGAAGACGACGCGCGCTTCCGCGACGACCGAGACGCCTACGCGCCCGAGGTCAAAATCTTCACACACGACCGCGTCAAGGTGCGCTTCTCCTCGCTCACCGAGGCCGACATCAAGTACCTCCTGCCCGAGGGCACCTCGGACAAGATGCTGCACTACCTCTCGCAGGCGTACCGGCGTCTGACGAACAGCGAGCGCGGGGCGCGCGGCCTGTGGGGCTACCACGACCTGCGCGACGCCGTGACGCAGGAGAAGTACGGCGACGAGGACGGGCGCGGCTCGGGCGGCAACGCGAGTTCGATTGAGGGCCTGCTGTGGCGGCTCGACAACCGCTTCGACCGCCCCGGCTCGATCTTCTCCGACTCGGAGCACATCCCGCTCGCCGAACTCTTCCGGCCCGGCCGCTGCACCGTCCTCCAACTCTCCGACATCGAGCAGAACGAGCAGCAGGTCGTCGTCGCCACCCTCCTGCGGCGCGTCAACAAGGCGCGCATGGCGACGGTGCGCGGCGAGGCCGACCCGCACTCCGACAGCTTCCTCCCCTACCCCGTCTTCACGCTCCTCGAAGAGGCGCACCGCTTCGCGCCCGCGGGGCAGACCGTCGTCTCGACGAACATCCTCAAGCAGATTCTCTCCGAAGGGCGCAAGTTCGGCGTCGGCATCGGGCTGATCACGCAGCGGCCCGGCAAGCTCGACCAGGACGTGCTCTCGCAGTGCATGACGCAGGTCATCATGCGCATCGTCAACCCGATAGACCAGGACACGGTCGCCAAGTCGGTCGAGGGCGCGGGCCGCCAACTGCTCCAGGAGTTGCCCGCCCTCACCAAAGGCCAGGCCGTCATCTCCGGCGTCGGCGTCAACACGCCCGTCATGTGCCGCATCCGCCCCCGCCTCACGCGCCACGGCGGCGAGACCTTCGACGCCCCCGCCGAGTGGGCGCGCTGGCACACCCGCGAGGAGCAGGAGCACCGCGAGCAGGACTCGGCCGTCCTCGCCGCCCCCGCCAAAGCGAAGAAGACCGAGAAGGTGCGCGGCATCCAAATCTAAGAGTTAAAGAGATTTTTGATTTGCGATTTTTGATTTGCGATTGGAAGAAGCGGCGAGCGCCATCTTCTTC
>JALZHT010000872.1 GCA_030860645.1 Acidobacteriota bacterium | reverse complement strand
GGCCGGCGGCGAGGTTTAACTTAGCCGCGCCCCGCCGCCGTGCCAATATTTTCGCCGCCGCCGCGGGCCTGGCCGGCGGCCCCGGGGGTCTTCGGTCGCGCGTCGGGCCGGCATTTTCGGCGTCGCCGCGGCGCGGGTGACGGTCGCTTGCCTCATCCCGGCCGAATCCGTATAATTCGCCTCTTGTCCTCTGCGCGGTGGCGGCGTCCAGTGGGTTTGCGCCCACTTTTTCTTTTGCGCGCGAGGGGCTTTTTCGGGCGAGGGAGGAGCGGCCGTGGCCGACGAAGTTTCGATTGAAGGGCGCGTGCGCGAGATCGCCGAGCGCGCGGCCGCCGACCGCGGGCTGGAACTCGTCCACGCCGAAGTCTCGGGCGGGGGCCGCTCGCCCATCGTCCGCGTCTTCATTGACAAGCCGGGCGGCGTCACCCACGAGGACTGCTCCGAGGTGAGCCGCCACATCGGCGCGGTCTTCGACGTGGAGGACTTCATCTCGTCGTCCTACACGCTCGAAGTCTCCTCGCCGGGGCTGGAGCGCGGCCTCTACAAGCGCGCCGACTACGAGCGCTTCGCCGGCCGCCCCGCGCGGATCAAGTCGCGCGCCGCCGTCAACGGCCAGCGCAACTTCACGGGCCGCCTCGTCGGCGTCGAGGGCGACTCGGTCGTCTTCGACGACAAGACCAACGGCCGCGTCATGATCCCGCTCGCCGAGGTGGCGAAGGCGAACCTGGAGATCGACGTCGAGGAAGAGTTTCGCCGCGCCGAGGCGCGGGAGAGGGCCGCGAAAGAGGCGGCCGGCGGGACAACTGAATAACAACTGAATAGCCGGGGAGGCCGCCGCGCGGGCGAGACTGACGAAGCGCGGGCCGGCGCGACCGGAGCGGGAAGCGAAAAAGTTTATGAGTGCATCCATCGGCCAGAGCATTGACGCGCTGTGTAAAGAGCACGGCATTGACCGCGACCTCGTCGTCGAGGCGATGAAGGAGGCCGTGCGGGCGGCGGCGCGCAAGCAGTTCAAGTCGGGCGAGGAGATTCAGGTCGAGTTCTCGTCGGACGCGGGGCTGGAGATTTTCGCCACCAAGGAGGTCGTCGCCGAGGTCGAGAACCCGGGCCGCGAGCTGTCTCTGGACGAGGCGAAGGAGCTGGCGGGCGACGAGGTCGAGGTCGGCGACGAGCTGCAAATCCCCATGCCGATGGAGGAGATGGGGCGCATCGCCGCGCAGACCGCCAAGCAGATCCTCTTCCAGAAGGTGCGCGACGCGGTGCGCGCCAACGTCTACGAGCAGTACATAGACAAGGTCGGCGACCTCGTCAACGGCTACGTCAAGCGTTTCGAGCGCGGCGACATGATCGTTGACCTCGGCGACAACATCGAGGCCATCCTGCCGCGCAACCAGCAGTCGCGCGGCGAGCAGTGGAACCAGGGCGAGCGCATCCGCGTCGTCATTGACGACGTCTCGAAGGAGTCGAAAGGCCCGCAGGTCGTCGTCTCGCGCACCAGCCCGGAACTCCTCCGCCGCCTCTTCGAGATGGAGGTGCCCGAGATTTACGACGGCACGGTCGTCATCAAGTCGGCCGTGCGCGAGCCGGGCGAGCGCGCCAAGATCGCCGTCGCCTCGACCGAGCGCGACGTTGACCCCGTCGGCGCGTGCGTCGGCATGAAGGGGTCGCGCGTGCAGGCCATCATCCGCGAGCTGCGCGGCGAGAAGATAGACATCATCGAGTGGTCGGACGAGCCTTCGGTCTTCGCCGCCAACGCGCTGTCGCCGGCGAAGGTCAACCAGGTGCGCATCACCGACATCGAGCGGCGGCAGATGGAGGTCATCGTCAACGAGGATCAGCTCTCCTTAGCCATCGGCAAGCGCGGGCAGAACGTCCGCCTCGCCACCAAGCTCGTCGGGTGGAACATAGACATCCGCAGCGAGGAGGAGATCAAGCGCGAGGTCGCCGCCCAGATGGGCGCGATGATCGCCTCGGGCGAACCCGTCCCGCTCGAACGTCTCCAGGGGATGAACCCGGCGATGGTCGACACGCTCGCCGCGCACGGCATCGGCGACATCGAGTCGCTGGCCGGCGCGACCGTGGACGACATCGTCGAATTCCTCGACGTCAGCATGGACGAGGCCGAGCGCATCATCTCCTCGGCGCAGGCCGTCATTGACGCCGCCGGCGCGCAGGCCGCGGCCGAGGGCGAAGAA
>JALZHT010000871.1 GCA_030860645.1 Acidobacteriota bacterium | reverse complement strand
CTCGACGCCGTCCAGGTGGACGCGCGCCGCTGCGTCGTCACGGACGCCGAGCACGGGCGCGCCGGCCCGCTTAAGGACGAGACCGAGCGGCGCACGCGCGCCGAGCTTGAACCTCTCATCGCGGCGGGGCGCGTGCCCGTGCTCGGCGGCTTCATCGCCTCCTCGCGGGAGGGCGAGACGACGACGCTGGGGCGCGGCGGCTCGGACTTCACGGCGGCGCTCGTCGGCGCGGCCCTGCGCGCGCGCGAGATTCAAATCTGGACGGACGTGTCGGGCGTGATGACGGCCGACCCGCGCGTCGTCGCCGAGGCACGCACCATCCCGCGCCTCTCCTACGCCGAGGCGGCCGAGCTGGCCTTCTTCGGCGCGAAGGTTTTGCACCCGAAGACGATCCTCCCCGCGGTCGTCCGCCACATCCCCGTCCGCATCTGCAACTCGCGCGAGCCGGAGGCGCGCGACACCATCGTCTACTTCGACGCCGAGATGACACCACGAACCGTCAAAGCCATCGCCTGCAAGACCGGCATCCACATCATCCACATCACGTCGGCCCGGATGCTCGGCGCGTACGGCTTCCTGCGCGCCATCTTCGAGGTCTTCGAGCGCCACCGCGCCGAGGTCGACATCGTCTGCACGTCCGAGGTCAGCGTCTCGCTCTCGCTCGAAGACACGAGCGCGCTCGACCGGATCGTCGAAGACCTGAAGCCCGTCGGGGCGGTCAAGGTCGAGTCGGGCCGCGCCATCGTCTGCATCGTCGGCGAGGGGCTGCGGAGCACGCCCGGCATCGCCGGCCGCGTCTTCTCGACCATCAAGGACATCAACGTGCTCCTGATCTCGCAGGGCGCGTCGAACATCAACCTGACCTTCGTCATCGAGGAGCGCCACGTCGAGGAGGCCGTCCGCCGCCTCCACGCCGCCTTCTTCGAGTGCGCCACCGCGGAACTCCTGGCGCACATCGGCGGGGGAAACTGATAAAAGCCGTCAATCGTGAATCGTCAATCGTGAATCGTTTGAGTCATCAGCTACAGTTTTCAGTCGTCAGTAGAAACAAAAACCTGATGACTGATGACTGAAAACTTCGGTTCAAGATTGACGATGCACGATTTACGATTCACGGCTTTATGGACTTATTCGAGTTAACGCGAACTCTGATTGACATCCCGTCCGTCTCCGGCGAGGAGCGCGAGGTGGGGCTTTTTCTGGCGTCCCACCTCGAAGGGCTGGGTTACGCGGTCGAGCTTCAGGAGGTCGCGGAGGGGCGCGCCAACGTCATTGCGACGACGGGGGCGCACCCGCGCGTCGTCTTCTCGACGCACATGGACACCGTGCCGCCGCACGTCGCTTCGCGCGAGGACGCCGAGCACATCCACGGGCGCGGGGCGTGCGACGCGAAGGGCATCGCCGCCGCGCAAATCTTCGCGGCCGAGGCGCTGCGGGCCGGGGGCGTCGCGGAGGTCGGGCTGCTCTTCACGGTGGACGAGGAGATGGGGAGCCTCGGCGCGCGCGCCGCGAACGCGCACCCGCTGGCCCCGCGCTGTGAGTACCTCGTCAACGGCGAGCCGACCGACAACCGCCTCGCCGCCGGCTCGAAGGGTTCGCTGCGCGTGAGGCTTGAGGCGGCGGGCCGCGCCGCGCACTCGGCCTACCCGGAGGAGGGCGAGTCGGCGATTGAAAAGCTGCTCGACGTGCTCGCCGACGTGCGCGCGGCGGCCTGGCCGCGCGACGAGTTCTTCGGCGAGACGACCTGCAACATCGGGACGCTTCGCGGCGGCACGCGCCCTAACGTCGTCCCGGCCGAGGCCGCGGCCGAGCTACAAATCCGGCTCGTCACGCCGTCGGCCGCGGTCAAAAAAATTCTCGAAGAGGCGGTCGCGGGCCGCGCCCGCGTCGAGTACATGTCGGCGGCCGAGCCGGTTCGCCTGCACGCCGTCGAGGGCTTCGCGCGGGAGGTCGTGCGCTTCACGACCGACATCCCGTACCTCCCCCGCTGGGGGACGCCGCTGCTGCTCGGCCCCGGCTCGATCCTCGACGCGCACACCCCACACGAGCGCGTTTCGAAGCGCGAGCTGCAAGACGCGGTCGGACTCTACGCCCGCCTCGCGCGCACGCTCCTCGCGCGGGGCAATGGGTAAAAGGCGCGTGCTCAAGACTGTAGGGGCAGGGCTTGTCCCTGCCCGCCGAGTTTGATAACAGTCAGGT
>JALZHT010000201.1 GCA_030860645.1 Acidobacteriota bacterium | reverse complement strand
CACTCGCTGTTGGCGACGCAGCTCGTCTCGCAAGTGCGGGAGACTTTCCAGGTGGAGCTGCCGCTGCGCAGCCTCTTCGAGCGCCCGACCGTCGCGGGGCTGGCCGGCGTCATCGAGGAGAAGATGCGCGATGGCGCCGGGGCGCAGGCCCCGCCCATCCGGCGGGTCGAGCACGGCGGGGAGCTGCCGCTCTCGTTCGCGCAGCAGCGTCTCTGGTTCATCGACCAGTTGGAGCCGGGCAACGCCGCCTACAACATGCCCGCCGCCGTCCGCATGCGAGGGCCGCTGGACCTCGCGGCCCTCGAAAGGACACTTTCGGAAGTCGTCAGGCGGCACGAAAATTTGCGCGCGACGGTGACGACCGTAGACGACCAGCCCGTGCAAATCATTGGGCCGGCCTTCCCCGTCGAGCTGCCGGTGACGGATTTGCGCCACGTCGCGCCGCCCGAGCGCGAGGCCGAGGCGCGGCGGCTGGCCGCGGAAGAGGCGCAGCGCCCCTTCGACCTCTCGGGCGGGCCTCTGCTGCGCGCCGGCCTGCTGCACCTCTCCGAAGAGGAGCACGTGCTGCTCTTCACCATGCACCACATCGTCTCGGACGGGTGGTCGGTCAAAGTCCTGGTGCGCGAAGTCTCAACGCTGTACGAGGCTTACGCGCGCGGGGCCGAGTCGCCGCTGCCGGAACTGCCGGTGCAGTACGGCGACTACGCCGCGTGGCAGCGCGAGTGGTTGCAGGGTGAAGCGTTAGACACGCAGCTCACCTACTGGAAGCGCCAACTCGAAGGCGTCCCGCCCCTGCTGGAGCTGCCGCTCGATAAGCCGCGCCCGGCCGTACAGACCTTCGAAGGTGGGCAGCACACGCTGTTGCTGCCGCGCGAGCTGCGCGACTCGCTCAAGCGGCTGAGCCGGGGCGAGGGCGCGACGCTCTACATGACCCTGCTCGCGGCCTTCCAGACCTTGCTCCACCGCTACACGGGGCAGGAAGACATCGTCGTCGGCTCGCCCATCGCCGGACGCAGCCGCGCGGAGTTGGAGCCCCTCGTCGGCTTCTTCATCAACTCGCTGGCGCTGCGCACAGACCTCTCGGGCGGGCCTTCGTTCCGCGACCTGCTCGGCCGCGTCCGTGAGGTCACGCTGGGCGCCTACGCGCACCAGGACGTGCCCTTCGAGAAAGTGCTCGAAGAGCTGCACCCCGAGCGCAGCCTGAACCACACGCCCATCTTCCAGGTCTACTTCAACATGCTCAACATGGGCAGCGAGGAACTGGAGTTGGCCGGGCTCAAGGCCGAATACTTCACGACGCCCGACCTCGGCGCGAAGTTCGACTTGACCCTCTACGTCGAGGAGTGGGAGGCGGGCATTGCCCTCCGGCTCGCCTACAACAAGGACCTCTTTGCCCACGACCGCATGGTCGAGCTGCTCGGTCAGTTCGAGCAACTCCTGGCGCAGGCAGCGGCCGCGCCGGACATGAGCATCTCGCGCTTCTCTCTCGTCACGCCCGCGTCCCGCGCCGCGCTGCCTGACCCGAACGCACCGCTCGACGCGAAGTGGGAAGGGACTATCCACGACCTCTTCGCCGCGCAGGCGCGGCGCGCCCCCGGGCGCATCGCCGTGCGGGACAAGGACGAGGCGTGGAGCTATCAGGAGCTCGACGCGCGCAGCAGCCAACTGGCACACCACCTCCGCGCTAACGGCATCCGGCCGGGCGACGTGGTCGCGCTCTACGCGCACCGCAGCGCCTCGCTGGTGTGGGCGCTGATGGGCATCTTCAAGGCGGGCGCGGCCTTCGCCGTCCTCGACCCGGCCTACCCGGCCGCGCGCCTGATCGACTGCCTGGACGTGGCCGGCCCGCGCGGCCTCATCGAGATCGAAGGGGCCGGGCCGCTGCCCGAGGATTTAGAGGTGCACGTCGCCGCCGCCTCGTACTGCTGCCGCGTCCGCCTGCCGCGCCGCGCGGCGGCCGCGCGGGCCAGCTTCCTCAGCGAGTACCCGGTCGAGCCGCCCGCGGCCGACCTCGGTCCCGACAGCCTCGCCTACATCTCGTTCACCTCCGGCACCACCGGCAAGCCGAAAGGCATCCTCGGGCGGCACGGCTCGCTGACACACTTCCTGCCGTGGCTCACGGAGACATTCGCGCTCGGCGAGGCGGACACCTTCAGCATGTTGTCGGGCCTCTCGCACGACCCGCTGCACCGCGACATCTTCACGCCCCTGATGCTGGGCGGCCGCGTCTCCATCCCGGAGCCTGAGATGATCGGGCAGCCGCGCTGGCTGGCCGACTGGATGCGGCGCGAGCGGATCAGCGTCGCCAACCTGACGCCCGCGATGGGCCAACTCCTGTCCGAGCACGCCGAGGAGAGAGGCGTCGCCGCCATCGAGGGCCTGCGCTACGTCTTCTTCGTCGGCGACGTGCTGACGAAGCGTGACGTGGCGATGCTCAAGCGGCTCTCGCCGTCCGTCACCATCGTCAACTTCTATGGCTCGACCGAGACGCAGCGCGCCGTCGCCCATTACATCCTCCCCGGCGACGGGCAGGAGCCGCCCGGCGGCGGCGCGGCGCCGCGCCTGCTGGAGAAAGAGGTCATCCCGCTGGGGCGCGGCATCTGCGACGTGCAACTGCTCGTGCTCAACGTCGCGGGCGGGCTGGCCGGCGTCGGCGAGGCCGGTGAAATCTACCTGCGGAGCCCGCACATCGCGCTCGGCTACCGCGGCGACGAGGCGCTCACCAGAGAGCGTTTCATCACCAACCCCTTCACGGGCGGGAGCGCCGACCGGCTCTACAAGACCGGCGACCTGGGCCGCTACCTGCCCGACGGCAACGTCGAGCCGCTGGGCCGCGCCGACTGCCAGGTCAAGATACGCGGGTTCCGCATCGAGCTCGGTGAGATCGAGAGCGTGCTCGGGCAGCACCCGGCCGTCAGCGAGGCCGTCGCGCTGGCGCGCGAGGACGCGCCCGGCGACAAGCACCTGGTGGCCTATCTCGTCCGCGAGGGCGGCACGTCCGCCACGCCGGCCGAGCTACGCAACTTCCTGAAGCAACGCCTTCCCGACTACATGCTGCCTTCGGCGTTCGTCGTCGTCGAGGCGATGCCGCTGACGCCGAACGGCAAGCTCGACCGCCGCGCGCTGCCCGCGCCCGAGCCGGAGCTGCCCGCGATGGACGAGAGCGTCGTCGCCTCGCAGGCGCCGGTGGACGAGTTGCTGGCCGCCATCTGGGCCGAAGTGCTCGGCGTGCGCGAGGTAGGCCCCGGCGACAACTTCTTCGAGCTGGGCGGCCACTCGCTCCAGGCGACGAAAGTGCTCGCGCGCGTGCGCGAAGCCTTCCACGTCGAGCTGCCGCTGCGCGCCCTGTTCGAGTCGCTCACGCTCAAGGAGCTGGCCGAGAAGGTGGGGGCGGCGATGCAGGACGAGGGCGGACTGCGCCTGCCCGCCGTCCGGGCGGTCGCACACGACGGCGAGCTGCCGCTCTCTTCCGCGCAGCAGCGGCTCTGGTTCCTCGATCAGCTCGAAGTCAGCAACGCCTCCTACAACATCCCGACGGCGATGCGCCTGCGCGGCCAACTCGACGTGTCCGCGCTCGAACAGACGCTCACCGAAATTCGCCGCCGCCACAAGTCGCTACGCACGCGCTTCGTCGAAGTCGACGGCGAGCCGCGGCAGGTCATCGACGAGGACGCGCGACTGCCGGTGCTGGTCACGGACATCAGCCACCTGCCCGAAGAGGAGCGCCAAGCCGAAGCGCGCCGGTTGGCGGACGAAGAGGCTCAGCGCCCCTTCTACCTCTCCACCGGGCCGCTGCTTCGCGCACAACTGCTGCGCCTCTCCGAAGAGGAGCACGTGGCGCTCTTCACGATGCACCACATCGTCTCGGACGGCTGGTCGATGGGAGTCTTGATTCGTGAGGTGGCGGCGCTCTACGAGGCGTTCAGCCGCGGCGAGCCGTCGCCGCTGGAAGAGCTACCCGTGCAGTACGCCGACTACGCCCTCTGGCAGAAGCAGTGGCTCCAAGGCGAAGTGCTGGAGCGCCAGATGCAGTACTGGCGCGAGCAGCTCGGGGGCGATCTGCCGGTGCTGGAGCTGCCGACAGACCGCCCGCGCCCGGCCGTCCAGAGCTACCGCGGGGCGCACGAGAGTTTCAGTCTGCCTGTCGAACTGGCGGCGGCGCTCAGGGAGCTGTCGCGGCGCGAGGGCGTGACCCTCTACATGACATTGCTGGCGGCCTTCCAGGTCCTGCTCTCGCGCTACACGGGCCAACAGGACGTGGCGGTCGGCTCGCCCATCGCGGGGCGGACGAGCGTCGAGACGGAAGGGCTGATCGGCTTCTTCGCCAACACACTCGTCATGCGAACCGACCTCTCTGGCGACGTGAGTTTCCGCGAACTGCTGGGGCGTGTCAGGGAAGTTTCGCTAGGGGCCTACGCGCACCAACACATGCCCTTCGAGAAGCTGGTCGAGGAACTTCAGCCGGGGCGGAGCCTGAGCCACTCGCCGCTCTTCCAGGTGGCCTTCGCGCTCCAGAACGCTGCGCAGGAGGTGCGCGACCTGCCCGGCCTCGTGCTGGAGAACGTCGGCAACGACAGCGAGGCTTCCAAGTTCGACCTGACGCTCGCCCTGACGAAGGAGGCCGAGGGGCTGCGCGGCTCCGTGGAGTACAAGACAGACCTCTTCGACGCCGACACCATCAGGCGCTTCATCAGTCATTACCGCGTGCTGCTGGAGGGCGCCGCCGCCAACCCCGACCGGGCCATCTCCCGCCTACCGCTGCTGACGGCCGAGGAGCGCGGCTTGGCCCTCGGCCTCGCCGGCGCCCCCCCGGCCGAGTTCGCGCCTGAGGGCTGCATCCAGCATCTGTTCGAGGCTCAGGCCGTGCGGCGACCCGACGCCGTCGCCCTCGTCTTCGAAAACGAGCGGCTCACCTACGCCGAGCTGAACGCCCGGGCTAACCGGCTCGCACGCCACCTGCAATCGCTCGGCGTCAGGCCGGGGGCGCTCGTCGGCGTCTGTCTCGAACGCTCGGCCGAGATGGTCGTCGCGCTGCTCGCCACGCTCAAGGCGGGGGCCGCCTACCTGCCGCTCGACCCGGCCTACCCGGCGCAGCGCCTCGCCTTCATGCTCGAAGACGCGCAGGCCCCGGTGCTGCTCACAAAGCGTGCGCTCGTCGGCGCGCTGACCGAGCACGGCGCGCGCGTGGTGTGTCTCGACGCCGACCGCGACGCCATCAGCCTCCACAGCCCGGAGAACCCGGAGAGCGGTGCGACGCCCGAGGCCGCGGCCTACGTCATTTACACCTCCGGCTCGACCGGCAAGCCGAAGGGCGTCGTCGTCAGCCACCACAACGTCGTCCGCCTGTTACGGGCCACCGAACACTGGTTCAACTTCGACGAGCACGACGTGTGGACGATCTTCCACTCCTACGCCTTCGACTTCTCCGTCTGGGAAATCTGGGGCGCTCTTCTCTACGGCGGCCGGCTGGTGGTGGTGCCCTACTGGGTCACGCGCTCGCCGGAGGCGTTCTACGATTTGCTTTGCGCCGAACGCGTCACCATCCTCAACCAGACGCCCTCGGCCTTCTACCAACTGATCCGGGCCGACGAGGAGGCGGCCGGCTCGGGCCGGGAGCTTTCACTGCGCTACGTGATTTTCGGCGGCGAGGCGCTGGAGCTGAACAGCCTGATCCCTTGGTTCAGCCGCCACGGTGACACGTCCCCGCTTCTGGTGAACATGTACGGCATCACGGAAACGACCGTCCACGTCACCTACCGCCCGATCTCCTTGCGCGACATGGGGCGGACTCACGGCAGCCCCATCGGCGTGCCGATGAGCGACCTGCAAGCCTACGTGCTCGATGAGCACTTGGGGCCGGTGCCGGTGGGCGTCCCCGCGGAACTCTACATCGGCGGAGCCGGGCTGGCCGGCGGCTACCTCAACCGCCCCGAGTTGTCCGCCTCGCGCTTCATCCCGGACCCCTTCTCGACGCGCCCCGGCGCCCGCCTCTATCAGACCGGCGACTTGGCCCGGCGCCTGCCCGGCGGCGAGCTGGAGTACCTCGGCCGCATCGACCAACAGGTGAAGGTGCGCGGGTTCCGCATCGAGCCGGGCGAGGTCGAGGCCGTGCTCTCGCAGCACCGGGC
>JALZHT010000870.1 GCA_030860645.1 Acidobacteriota bacterium | reverse complement strand
CGCCGCCCCCGCGCCGCGCCCCGCGGCGCTCCCCGCGCTCGCGCTCGACGCCTGGGGCTATCGGATTTTCAGGAGGCAGAGGTGATGATCTGAACGACCTCTTGACTTGGTGCCACAAAACTGTTAATCAACTTGCCCGCGCGGCTCGTTAATTCATCGCAAATTAACGTCACGTAATGCCTAAATTCAGATCGGGCAAGGGCCGCCCGGTTCACCTCTCGCGCGCTTCTATTTACCCCCTGAAGAGACGCAAACGCCTCGATGATAAAAAGAGTACTGATCGCGCTATCACTGGCTAACCTGTGTTTCCTCCCGGCGTGGCGCGAGGTGGTAGACCCCGGCCGGCTCTACCACTGCTACCACACGAAGATTTGCCCCGTGGGGGTCGGGCTGGCGGCCGTCTCGATAGACACGCTCCTGCTGGCCGCCCTGTTTTTCATCGGCTTCGAGCTGGCCCGCCGCGCCCGCCGGCCCCTCACCCTCAAAGCCGCCTACGGCGCCTTCCTCCTTACTTTACTGATCCCCCTCAACGGCCTCCGCATCCAGTTCCCCGACTGGATGGCGCCCAGTCTTCTCGCGTCCCTGGGCAAGGCGGGCTTCGCCCTCGTCGTGCTCACCCCCGCCGCGCTCGCGGCGCTGGTCATCTGGCGCGTCGGACTGGCGAGACTCGCGAGGGGAGCGACCGTGGTCGTGCTCATCCTCTCGCCTTTCATTGGGGTGGCTTACGCGCAGTCGCTCTGGCGGATGGTGAACTACCGGCAGGCGATGTCCGAGCAATTCGCGGCGGCGCGGCCCGAGTCGCCGCGACCGGCACGGCCGCCCGTGCGCGTCCTGTGGCTGATCTTCGACGAGTTGGACTACCACGTCGCCTTCCTCAATCGGCCCACGTCGCTGAGCCTCCCCGAATTCGACCGCTTGCGCGCCGAGGCCCTCTTCGCCCACGAAGCCTACCCGCCGGCGGGCTTGACCACGCAATCCATGCCCGCCTTTATTTCGGGCAAACTGGTCGCCGACGCGAAGCAGACGCGCCCCAACGTCCTGGCCGTTCAGTTCCACGAGGAATCGGAGTGGGTCGGGTGGGCGACACGCCCCAGCATCTTCTCCCGCGCCCGCGAGCTGGGCCTCACCTCGGCCGTCGTCGGCTGGTTTCACCCGTATTGCCGCCTCTTCGGCCGCGAACTCAAACAGTGCTCGTGGTGGCAGGGCAGATTACTTGAGGATGTCGTCGTCAGGAGGTCGAGCGTCAAGGACGCCATGCTCCGGGACGCGAAGATGAGTTTCCTCTCGCTCCCACTCCTCCACCGGCTGCTGCCCAGGGGCGAGGAGCCGCATCCGCTCCGCGCGAAATTAATTCCCCAGGGCATGAGGGACATACAGAATCTCGCCGCGCGCGACTACCTGGAAATGATGGAAGAGGCCCGGAGGGTTTCCGCAGACCCCGACATCCATCTGGCGCTCGTCCACCTGCCGATACCGCACCCGCCCAGCTTCTACGACAGGGGGCGGGGGCAACTCGACGCTCACGGCAGTCACAGTTACCTTGACAGCCTGGCGCTGGCCGACCGCTCGTTCGGCGAGTTGCGGCGGGCGTTGGGGGAGGCGGGGCTGTGGGAGCGCACGGCCGTCCTCATCTCCGGCGACCACTGGTGGAGGGTGCGCGAGCTATATCTCCCCGAGGACGGGCAGACGACGCTTCAATGGCACGAGGAGGACGAGACGATAATCCCGCCCGCGGACGAATACAGGGTGCCGTTCATCCTCAAGCTGCCCGGCCGGACGCGGGGGGTCGAATACGGGGCGCCATTCAACACGGTGCTCAGCCACGACCTTGTGCTCTCGATCCTGCGGGGCGAGATCGACACCCCGGAGGCCGCCGCGGGCTGGATTGACCGCCACCGCTCCATCGGCGCCTCGCCCTATTATCACGTCCTGCTTGAGCAGGCACGCGGGCACGAATCAGGCCCCAAGAAAAATTAGCGGCCCGCTCGGCGACGCACCGGCGGGTACCGAACCCTCCCGCGCGCCCGCGGCGCAACTTTTCATTGGATATTCCGGGCGCGCCTTTGGTAATCTGTGGCGCGTTCAAGCAGTCTATTTCCGTCGAACTACACGCGACTAAGTCGAGACGCCCGGCCGGGCCGGGGCGGCGCGCGGGCGGTTGCCGCCGCGCCCTCCGCCGATTCTGCGCGGGCTTCGCCCTAC
>JALZHT010000869.1 GCA_030860645.1 Acidobacteriota bacterium | reverse complement strand
CCCCTCCTTTCCTCGTGAAAGCCTCAAGGAGAAATGCAATGAAAAAACTGTTGGTGTTACTGCTCACCATGTTCGCCGTGTCGGCCGCCCTGCTCACCGCGCCGCGGGCGCTCAGTCAGGGCGAGGGCAAGTTCCGCCGGGTGACGAACGCCCTCCCCGACCGCTACATCGTCGTCCTCAAGGACGACGTGCCCGCCGCCGAAGTGGCCGGCGCGGCCATCGAACTGACCCGCACGCACGGCGGCTTCACCACGCACGTCTACGAGCACGCCCTGCGCGGGTTCGCCGTCACCATGCCGCGGGCCGCCGCCCTCGCGCTCAGCCGCAACCCGCGCGTCGCCTACGTCGAGGAGGAGGGCATGTGTCAGGTCGTGGGCACGCAGCTCAACCCGCCGTGGGGCCTCGACCGCATTGACCAGCGCGACCGCCCCACCAACGGCTCCTACAACTACACCTACACGGGCAGCGGCATCCGCGTCTACGTCCTCGACACCGGCGTCCGCGTCTCGCACCAGGACTTCGGCGGCCGCGCCTTCGTCGGCTACGACGCCTTCGGCGGCAACGGGCTCGACGGCAACGGGCACGGCACCGCCGTCGCCAGCCTCGTCGCCGGCAGCACGCACGGCTCGGCCAAGGAGGCGACCGTCGTCTCCGTGCGCGTCTGCGACAACAACGGCAACTGCCCCGTCTCCTCCGTCATCGCGGGCATCAACTGGGTCACGTCGAATCAGGTACGCCCGGCCGTCGCCAACCTGAGCCTCGCCGGCCCCGCCAACTACTCGCTCGACTCCGCGGTGCAGAACTCCATCTCGTCCGGCGTCTCCTACGTCGTCGGCGCGGGCAACGCCGGGGTCGACGCCGTCAACACCTCGCCGGCTCACGTCTCGCAGGCGATCACCGTCGGGGCGACCGACATGACGGACACGAGGGCGGTCTTCAACGCCTTCGAGTCCTCGAACTACGGCTACGTCCTCGACATGTTCGCCCCCGGCAAGGACGTGCCGGCCGCGTCCTTCGTCAGCGACACGGCGGTCGGGACTTTCGGCGGCACGTCGGCCGCCGCGCCTTACGTGGCGGGCGTCGCCGCGATGTACCGCCACGCGCAGGCCGACCGCTGGTTCATCTCGCCGGCCGACGTGCACAGCGAGCTCGTCCGCAACGCGACCTACGGGCGGGTTTCCAACCCCGGCCCCGGCTCGCCGAACCTGCTGGCCTTCACCGGCTTCGACATGCGCCAGTGCCCCTACGCGGGCTACTGCTCCGACCCCAACGCGGGCTGCGCGGCGGCCTACTGCCGGGCCGTCGGCTACGTCTGGAGCAACTGCCAGTGCACCTACCCGCGCTACCCGTAGGGCTTAACCCGCCGCCGGCGGTGTAAAGCCGGGCCGCCGATTAAGCGACGCGCCGCGACCATCCGGCGCGTCGCTTAGTTTGGCCGGGCGGTCTGGTCAACGGCTCCGCGTCCCGGCCCCGCCTTCATCCTCTGTTTGACAGCTTCGGGCGCGCGATGTATACAGCGATTCGTCGGCGACGCCTTGACGCGCAAGGGCGCGCTCCCGCTTCTCCCGTACCTCATCCCGAAAGACTCTCGCGGCAGGAGGCCGCCGGAACCGTACGCCCATGTCTTACGACCAGGACATCTTCATCAGCTACGCGCACATTGACAACGAGCCGCTGGCCGAGGGGCTGGACGGCTGGGTGGAGGCGCTGCACAAGCGTCTGAAGGCCAGCCTCATGCAGATCGTCGGCGAGGAGGTCTCGATCTGGCGCGACCGCAAGCTCCAGGGCAACGACCTCTTCGCCGACACCCTGGTGGCGCAGCTCGCCAACGTCGCCGTGCTGGTCTCGATCCTCTCGCCCCGCTACGTCAAGTCCGAGTGGTGCCTGCGCGAGCTGGACGAGTTCTGCCGGCGCGCCGCGGCGCGGGGCGGGCTGACCGTCGGCGACAAGTCGCGCGTCTTCAAGGTGCTCAAGAACCACGTCCCCCTGGAGGAGCAGCCGGCGTGCGTGCGCGACATGCTCGGCTACGCCTTCTACGAGTACGACCCGGAGCGCGAGCGGGCGCGGGAGTTCAGCATGGAGGTCTCGCCGCAAAGGGACGCGCGCTACTGGGAAGTGCTCAACGACCTCGCGTGGGACATCAAGCAGGCGCTGAAGAACCTGAAGGGCGGCGCGGCGGCGCGGGCGGGGGCGGACGCGTCCGCCC
>JALZHT010000200.1 GCA_030860645.1 Acidobacteriota bacterium | reverse complement strand
GCCCGCGCCCACGCGGGCGACCTCTTTGATGCGGTTGAGCCGGTCGGTCGAGAGCACGACGCCGCCGAAGGGCACGCGCCCGCCGACGACGCCCGTGCCCGCGCCGGAGACGGTGACGGGCGTCCGCTCGCGCGAGCACAGGGCGAGGACTTCGGCGACTTCTTCGGCCGTCTCGGGGAGGAGGACGCGCGCGGCGTGTCCGCCCGCGAGGTTGCTGGCGTCGCCGAGGAAGGACTGTATCTCGTCCGGGTCGGATTTAATCAGCATACAGCGTCAGCGGGCCGCCGCGGCGCGGGGCGGGTGGCGGGCCACGTAGAAGGCGTCGGCCTCCTCCGCGCCCTCGAACCGCCGCAGGCCCTCGAACTCGAAGCCGAGCTTTTCGAGCACGCGGCGCGACGGCGTGTGCTCGGGCGTGACCCGCGCGACGACCTCCTCCAGTTTTAACTCGTCGAAGCCGTGACGCAGGCACGCCCCGGCCGCCTCGGTCGCGTAGCCTTTGCCCCAACAATCCCGCGCGAAGAGGTAGCCGAGTTCGACCTCCGACATCCCCTCGCGGGGCGGGTTCAGCCCGCAACTGCCGACGAGGCGGCCGCCGACCTTCTCGACCACCGCCCACCCGCCGAACCCGTGCTCCGCGTAGGCGTCGAGGTTCCGCGCCAGCCACTCGCGCGCCCGCTCGACGCCCACCCACGCCCGCCCGTCGCCGATGTACCGCATCACCTCCGCGTCGCGGCACATCTCGAAGAGCGCCTCGGCGTCTTCGGCCGTCCACCGGCGCAGGACGAGGCGTGCGGTTTCGAGGACGGCGGTCATTGCTGTCTTCGGATCAAGTTGTTCGCAGTTCGTCTGCGGCGATTCGTTCAGTGATTTGTTTATGCCGCGAGCAGCCTGCGCAAGCCTGCCTGCTCGAAGTGGTGGTCGGTCGTGGGCGCGTCCGCGAGGTTGCGCCGCCGCATAAGCAGGCTGCTTACTGCGTCGCAGAGCGACCAATCTTTGTCGGGCCGCGCGCGCAGAAGACCGAGCGATTCACGGTGCAGCGCCTCGTCCACCCAGACGACCTCCACCTCGGCGTCGTCTTGCAGATCGGCGACGAAATCCAGCGCGGCGGCGCGCGGCGCTCCGCGCGCCAGCGCCAGCGCGACGAACTCGGCGAGGACGTAGCTGTGTGTGAGCCGCGCCGGCGCGGAATCGTAAAAGGTGCGCGCGTCCGCGTGACGGAAGTCGCGCCGGTCGAAAAGGCATAGCAGGCCGGAGGTGCCGAGCAACATGCACTGGCTCAGGGCTGACGGGAGCCGCCGTACTCGCGGGCGAGGTCGAGGTCAATGCGGTCGTTATCGGCCGAGCGTTTGTCAACGCTTTCCCAGACGCCGAAGTGGCGGCGCGCCTTGCCGCGCCCTGCCGCCGCGTTGGAGTCGGGTTGATTAACCGCGGCCAGAAGTCGCTCCGCGAGCCGCCGCTGCTCCTCGGCCGGAAGCCGCCGCGCCGCATCTAAAATCGAATCGTAGTTTTCACTCATCGCTTCTCACCCCCCGCCTCGCCGTCGGATTATAAGGGCGAACGAACGGGCCGGAAATGTCACCGACCGGCTTCAGGCAATTTGAATCTCGCGCTCGCGGAGGTACTTGATGCGGTCGCGCAGCTCGGCGGCGCGCTCGAACTCGAGGGCCTTCGCGGCGGCGCGCATCTCGGCTTCGAGGCGGGCGAGGGTCGCTTCGAGGTTGGCGGGCGAGTACTCCTCGATCTGGTCGAGGTCGAGCGGCACCTTGAAGTAGTCGGCCTCGTAGGCGGTGACGAGCGTGGCCTCGACCGGCTTGATGATGGTCTGCGGCGTGATGCCGTGCTCGCGGTTGTACTCCATCTGAATCTGGCGGCGGCGCTCGGTCTCGCCGATGGCGCGGCGCATCGAGTCCGTCACGTTGTCGGCGTAGAGGATCGCCATGCCGTTGGCGTTGCGCGCCGCGCGGCCCATCGTCTGGATGAGCGACGATTCCGAGCGGAGGAAGCCCTCCTTGTCGGCGTCGAGGATGGCGACGAGGGAGACTTCCGGCAGGTCTAAGCCTTCGCGCAGGAGGTTGATGCCGACGAGCACGTCGAACTCGCCGCGCCGCAGGTCGCGCAGAATTTTAATGCGCTCCAGGGTTTCGATGTCCGAGTGCAGGTAGCGCACGCGCACCCCGACCTCGGCGAAATATTCCGTCAAGTCCTCCGCCATCTTCTTCGTCAGAGTCGTCACGAGCACGCGCTCGTTGCGCTCGGCGCGCAGGCGGCACTCGTTCAGCAAATCGTCAATCTGGCCCTTGACGGGGCGCACGTCCACCGTGGGGTCGGTCAACCCCGTCGGCCGGATGAGCTGCTCGATGACCTCGCCGCCCGTGCGCGTCAACTCGTAAGGGCCGGGCGTCGCCGAGACGTAGATGGTCTGGCCGACGCGCTGCTGGAACTCCTCGAAGTTGAGCGGGCGGTTGTCCATCGCCGAGGGCAGCCGGAAGCCGTACTCGACGAGCGTGCGCTTGCGCGACTGGTCGCCGTTGAACATGCCGCGCACCTGCGGGATGGTCTGGTGCGACTCGTCTATGACGACGATGGTGCCCTCGGGGAGGTAGTCGAGCAGCGTCGGCGGCGGCGCGCCCGGCGGCTTGCCCGTGAGGTGGCGCGAGTAGTTCTCGATGCCGCGGCAGAAGCCCATCTCCTTGATCATCTCCAGGTCGTACATCGTGCGCTGGTGGAGGCGCTGCGCCTCGACGAGCTTGCCCTCCTGGATGAGCTTCGGCTCCCACCAGTCCAGCTCCTCCCGGATGGTCTTGATGGCGCGCTTGATGGTGCTCTTCGGCATCACGTAGTGCGTCTTCGGGTAGATGGGCAGGCGCGAGGTGTGCTTCTCCAGGACTTCGCCGAGCAGCGGGTCAATGGTCGAGACGGCGTCCACCTCGTCGCCCCACAGCTCGATGCGGTAAGCCTGATCCTGGTAGGAGGGGTAGACCTCGACCACGTCGCCGCGGACGCGGAACGAGCCGCGGTCGAACTCGATGTCGGAGCGCTCGTACTGCAATTCCACGAGGCGCTGCAAGAGCGCGTCGCGCGTCGTCTTCATGCCCGGCTCGACGAAGAGGAGCATGTTGTAGTAGGCGTCCGGGTCGCCGAGGCCGTAGATGCAGGAGACTGAGGCGACGACGATCACGTCGCGCCGCTCGAACAGCGCGCGCGTGGCGGAGAGCCGCAGGCGGTCGATCTCCTCGTTGATCGTCGCGTCCTTCTCGATGTAGGTGTCGGAGGCCGGGATGTAAGCCTCGGGCTGGTAGTAGTCGTAGTAGGAGACGAAATACTCGACCGCGTTCTCGGGGAAGAACGACTTGAACTCCTGGTAGAGTTGCGCGGCGAGCGTCTTGTTGTGGGCGATGACGAGGGTCGGGCGCTGCGTGCGCTCGATGACGGTGGCGACCGTGAAGGTCTTGCCCGAGCCGGTGATGCCGAGCAAGACCTGGTCTCTCGCGCCCTCCCGGATGCCGCCCGCGAGCGCCTCGATGGCGGCGGGCTGGTCGCCCTGCGGCTGGAAGTCGGAACGGAGTTTGAAAGGCATAAGGGCAGATGTCGGATGTTAGATGTCAGATGTCAGAAGGGTAATTCTAACATCTCGCATCTCGCATCTGAAATCTGCCCTCTGCTACCTGACGGCGAGGGCCTGGAGGGCGGCGGCCGCGCCGTTAAAGTAGTCGTGGTCGGCGGGGCCGTTGACCCCCGCGATGTGGAGGCTCTGCGAGTATTGCCAGAAGGCCCAGTCCGACCAGCCGCGCGGGAGCGGCGTGGGCGTCGGGGCGTAGTGGGCGATCCAGAGCGGGTAGCGGCCGAACTGGTCGTTGAAGTGCGCGTCCCAGAAGGAGGCGGCGGTGTAGATGATGGGGGTGACGCCGGCGGCCGGCTCGACCGCGTCGAGCCAGGTCTGCACGCCGCCGACGAGGGCGCTGCCGAGGACGCCGTCGCTGGTCTCGATGTCGAGGACGGGCGGGAGGTCGCCGGGTTGGAGTTGGACGGCCGAGAGGAAGTGGGCGGCCTGCTGGGCGGCGTCCTGTTCGGGGCGGAAGAAGTGGTACGCGCCGCGCAGGAGGCCGGCGGCCTTCATCCCCGCCCAGTTGTCGGCGAAGAAGGGGTCGGTCGCGCCCGCGCCCTCGGTCGCCTTGGCGAAGGCGAAGGCGCAGCCCGCGCCGGCCACGGCCTCCCAGTTGACACGGCCCTGGTAGTGCGAAACGTCTATGCCCGTCAGTCTCGACGGCGGGTTGCTGGACACGTTCCTCTCCTTCGCTGCGTGTGGCGTCAGTTCATCTCAACACAGAGGGCACAGAGGATACACAGAGCGCACGGAGAAAACCATTTCTTCTCTGTGCGCTCTGTGTATCCTCTGTGCCCTCTGTGTTGAAAAACCCGCGCCTAACGCTCAGGTTAAAGTTAGCCATCCGGCTCGGCCTCAAGCGGCTGGCGTCGGCTCGGACTGGCTGCTGATCTGGTAGATGGCCTCCATGACGGCCGAGCGCACCTCGGTCGGCAGGCTCCCGCGCACGGCGAGGCGGCGGAAGGCCGGCAGAATCTCCTTCTGCCCGGAGAGCGCGAGCAGCTTGACGACGGCCAGGCGCACCTCGTTGTTCGGGTGGCCCTCGATGGCGCGCACGAGCGGCTGTACCTCGCCGGCCTTCGCCATCAGGAAGAGCAGCGAGAACGCCTCGTAGGTCTTCTCGCGGCTCTCGCCCGTGAGCTGCGAGACGGCCTCGGAGGCGAGGCCCGAGGAGGAGATGGCCGCGCCGATGTTGCGCCGCCGCTCGGGGCCGGCCTCGCGCAGCGCGCGGGTGAACGACTCGGCGCGGTCGCCCTGCATGTCGTAGAGGGCGCGGGCGGCCGCCGAGCGCACCTCCTTCGCTTCGTCGTCGAAGGCCGCGCAGACCTGCTGGAAGGCTTCGCCCGTGTCGACGCGCGCCAACTCCGTGATGGCCGCGGCGCGCTCTGCCGGCTCATGGCTGGCGAGGCGCTGCTGGATGTTGGCCGGGACGCTCGAATACTCGTTGAAGAGCGCGACGCCTTTCTCCTCGACGCCCGGCGCGGGCGCGGCCTCCGGGGCGGCCACGAACCCGGCCACCGCCTCGGCCGGCTGCGGCTCTTCGGCCGGAGCTTCGGCCGGCGCGGACTCGACGACCGCAGGCTCGAACGCCGAAGGCTCGAAGGTGAACGGCTCGTACGCCGCCTGTTCGGGCGCGGGCGGCTCGGCGGCCGCGGGCGCGTCGGTGATTGGCTCGCCCGCGGAGGTCTCGAAGGTCTGTGCGTAAAGGCCGGGGGACGCCGGCGGGGTGGCCGCGCCCAGCTCGTTCATGTCAAGCTCGACCCAGTCTTCCGCCCGCTCTTCGCGCTCCGCTGCAACTCTTTCTTCGGCCGCCGGCGCGGCAACTTCCAAGACATCTTCGACGACCGGCTCGGCCTCCGCGAGACCGGCGGGCGAAGCGCTCTCGGCAGCCTCGGCTTCGGCACGCTCCTCCTCGACCGCCTCCTCGACGAATACCGGCTCCACCGCCGCGGGTGACACTTCCTCGAACGCCGTGGGAGGCGCGACCTCGACCGTCTCGGCCTCGGCGACGAGCGTCGGCGTCTCGACGGTCGGCGTCTCCTCGACGGCCGTAAACTCTTCAACCGGGGCGCGACTTTCGAACAGTGATGACGGCTCGGCGGACGCGGCCGGCGCGGCGGGTTCGACTTCAGCCTCGACCGACGCGGCCGTGGCTTCCGCCTCGACGGGCGCGACTTCGGCGGTCGGTTCCTCGACGAACAGGCCCGGCTCTTCGGCGGCCGCGACGCCGTGCTCTGCGACGGCTTCCTCTTCGACGGCGGGCGCGGAGGCAGTCTCCGGCGCGGCCTCAGCGACCGGCGCGGCCAGGGCCGGCTCTTCGGCGAAGCCCTCGCGGCAGGTCTGGATGGCGTGCTCGACGAGCTTGCGGTTGACCTTTGTCTTCGACTTCTTCTCGCGCCGCAGAAGTGCTTCGAGCGGGGCGATGGCCTCCGGGTCGCGCAAAGATGCGAGCGACTCGACCGCCGCGCGGCGCACTTCGACCGCCGAATCTTCGAGCGCGCCGACGAGGTGCGGCGTCGCGGAGCGGTCGCCGGCCAGGCCGAGGG
>JALZHT010000199.1 GCA_030860645.1 Acidobacteriota bacterium | reverse complement strand
GGGGCATCCCGGGCGGCTTCCTCGCGCCCGGCGAGCACCCCGAGCAGGCCGTCCGCCGCGAGATGCGCGAGGAGACGGGGCTGGAGCTGGAGACGGTCGAGCTGGCCTTCGCGCGCACGCTCCCACACGTCCGGCAGGTCGAGATCATCTTCCGCTGCGCGATGTCGTCGGCCGCGCTCGAACGCCGCACCCCGAGCTTTGAAATAGACCGCGCCGCCTGGTTCGACCTCGGCGCGCTGCCCGACGGCCTCAGCCGCGACCAGCGCGGCCTCATCAGCCGCGCCCTCGCGAGTGGCGCAAACACGCCCGAGTAATGATATGCTTGCAAAAACAGATGTCGGAGGTCGGGTGTCAGCGAGTTGTCTTAAACTGCCATCCGACATCTGAACCCGCAGGAGACCAACGACGATGACGATGCCGCGACTGATTCCCGAGCCGACCGAGGTGATGGAGATTCTGAAGAAGTCGGGGGCGTACCGCGAGGGCCACTTCGTCTACCCCACGGGCCAGCACACGCCGCACTACTTCCAGATGCCGCTCGCCTTCCGCTACTACGACACGGCGCGCGTGCTGGCCGTCGCCCTCTCGCGCAAGCTCCGCCTGGAGAAGGACATTTCGAGCGCGCTCCCGAAGGTCTCGATCATCAGCCCCAGCCCCGGCGGCATCCCCGTCGGCTTCGCCGTGCGCGAGGCCCTGGGCGCCGACCAGATTTACTGGGCCGAGCTGGAGCAGGGCAAGCGCCGCTTCCGCCAGTACGTCAACAAGGGCGAGGTCTACCCGGCCGTGATCGTCGACGACATCTCGCGCACGGGCGGCGCCATCAACGAGACGGTCGGACTGCTGCGCGAGATGGGCACCAGGATCGTCGGCTGCGGCACCATCGTCCGCTTCAAAGGCGCGCCCGACAAGCTCGAAACGCCGGACGGCGCCGACCCCGTCCCCATCCTCTCGCTCGTCGAGTTCGACGCCAAGTGGTACGACGACGGCAAGGACTGCGCCGACTGCCGGAAGGAAGCGCCCGTCGAGCACGTCAGATTTTAAAAGAAGGGTGCTGGGTGCCGGGTTTTGGGTGCTGGGGAAGACGAGTTCGTTTTTACCCAGCACCCCCTCCTTATATCTCGTGCCGGTTGGCGAGGGCCTTGTCCATCGTGACCTCGTCAACGTATTCGAGGTCGGAGCCGACGGGCATGCCCATGGCGATGCGGGTGACGCGGACGCCGAGGGGCTTGAGCAGCCGGCTGATGTAGGTGGCGGTGGCCTCGCCCTCGGTGTTGGGGTTGGTGGCGAGGATGACTTCGCGCACCTCGACGCCCTCGTTGTTCTCGGGTCGCAGGCGCGTCAGGAGGTTGGCGAGGCGCAGGTCTTCCGGCCCGAGGCCGCGCAAAGGCGAGAGCGTCCCGTGCAGCACGTGGTAGAGGCCGTTGAAGCTGCGCGTCTTCTCCACGGCGACGAGGTTGTAAGGCTCCTCGACGACGCAGACGACCGAGCGGTCGCGCGCCGCGGAGGAGCAGAAGCGGCACGGGTCAACGTCCGTCAGGTTGTTGCAGACCGAGCACATCACGATGCGGCGCTTGACCTCCTCCATCGCCGCGACGAACCGCCCCACCTCCTCCTCCGACATCCGCAGCACGTGGAAGGCGAGCCGCTGCGCCGACTTCTGCCCGATGCCCGGCAGCCGCTTGAACTCGTCTATCAGCTTGGTGACTGGCTCGGAATACTCAAGCATAAAAAAAGTAGCCGGCAGCCGGTAGCCAGTAGTAAAACCGCCTCTCGCGGAACGTCAGGGTGGAAGCGTCGTCTCCCGCCCCCGCACCTGCTGACTACTGGCTACTGACTACTTCTTTAGAACATGTTGCCGAGGCCGGGCGGGAGCATGCCGCCGAGCTTGGACTTCATGGCCTCGTCTACCTTGCGGGCCGCCTCGTTGACGGCGGCGACGATGAGGTCTTGGAGCATCTCCACGTCGCCCTCCTTGACCGCCTCGGGGTCGATCTTGATGGACTCGACCTCCTTCGTGCCGCGCATCTGGACGGTGACGACGCCGCCGCCCGCCGTGGCGTCAACGACCATCGCCTCCATCTCCTGCTGCATCTTCTCCTGCATCTGCTGCGCCTGCTTCATCATCTGTTGCAGGTTCATGCCGCCCGGGAATTTCATCGCGCACCTCGCTCGCTGGCGTCCGAAAGTTAAAGGGTTTGTCTGCCCGGACATCGTAACAACGGGCGTGGCGGGTGACAAGTAAAGCCGCGAATCGTGAATCGTAAATCGTGAGTCGCGGTCAAGCGGCACCCGACCTGAATTGTGAATCGTAAGCCGGGCGGCGACCGGCTTTTTCGATTCACGATTCGCGATTGACGATTTACGGCTTTTCCCGCCGCCGTGCTATAAGCGAGTCTCGACATGAAGCGCTACGTCATCAAGCGGCCGGGGGGCGCGCAGTTGCCGGACAGGCTGGCGCGCTACCGCGAGGAGCTGAACGCGGAGCAGTTCGCCGTGGCGACCGCGCCGCCGGGCGCGGCCCTCGTCATCGCCGGGGCCGGGTCGGGGAAGACGCGCGCCATCACCTACCGCGTCGCCTACCTCGTCGAGCACGGCGTCGCGCCGGCGCGCATCGTGCTCGCCACGTTCACCAACCGCGCCGCGCGCGAGATGCTGCGCCGCGTCGAGCAGTTGACGGGCGGCGGGGCGGACGTGGCCCGCCGCGTCTGGGGCGGCACCTTCCACCGCATCGCCAACCTCGTCCTGCGCCGCCACGCCGCCTCGCTCGGCTACGAGCAGAACTACTCGATCCTCGACTCGGAGGACGCCAAAGACTTCATCTCGGTCTGCGTCGCCGAGGCCGGAGTGGACACGCGCGCCCGCCGCTTCCCCAAACCCGAGGTCTTGCAGGACATCATCAGCTTCGCCACCAACACCGACCGGCCCATTGACGAGGTGGTCGCGCGCCGCTACCCGCACTTCGAGCCGCTCGCCCAGCAGATTACGCGCGTCGACCGCCTCTACGCCGAGCGCAAGCGCGAGCGCAACGTGATGGACTACGACGACCTGCTCCTGAACTGGAAGCGTCTGCTGGAGGAGAGGGAGGAGGTCGCGCGGATTTACCGGGAGCAGTTCGAGCACGTCTTGGTTGACGAGTATCAGGACACGAACCGCTTGCAGGCGGAAATCGTGGATTTGCTCGCCGCGGGGCACCGCAGCGTGATGGTCGTCGGCGACGACGCGCAGAGCATCTTCGCCTTCCGCGGCGCGTCGGTCGAGAGCATCTACGAGTTCCCGCAGCGCTACCCGGAGGCGCGCATCTACCGTCTGGAGACGAACTACCGCTCGACCCCGGAAATCCTCGCCGTCGCCAACGTCTCCATCGCCTCGAACCGCCGCCAGTTCCCGAAAACTTTACGGGCCGCGCGCCCCTCGCTCGGCCTCAACCCGGCGCTCGTCCCCTGCCGCGACGCCGACCAGCAGGCCGCCTTCATCGCCGCGCGCGTCCTCGAACTCCGAGACGAGGGCGTCGCCTTAAACGAGACGGCGGTGCTCTACCGCTCGCACTACCACTCCCTCGAACTGCAACTCGAACTGACGCGGCGCGGCATCCCCTACCGCGTCCGCAGCGGCGTCCGCTTCTTCGAGCAGGCGCACATCAAGGACGTGATCGCCTACCTGCGCCTCGTCGCCAACCCGCGCGACGAGCTGGCGTGGAAGCGCGTGCTGAAACTCATCCCGAACGTCGGGACGGCGACCGCCAACCGCGTCTGGGAGCGCCTGCAACTCGCGCCCGACCCGCTCGCCCTCGTCACGCGCGGCGAGGCCGACGCCGCGGCCAACCGCCGCGGCACCGGCTGGGCCGAGTTCCGCTCGCTCCTCGAAGAACTCGTCAAAGACGAGGCGCGCACGAACCCCGCCCGCCAGATTGAGACGGTGCTCGCGCGCGGCTACGAAGATTATCTGGAGAACAACTACGAGAACGCCGAGGCGCGTTTAGAAGACCTCCGCCAACTCGCGCACTACAGCGCGCGCTTCGACTCGACCGACGAATTCCTCTCCGAACTCGCCCTGCTCTCCACCGAGCGCTACGGCGCGCCCCAGGCCCTCACCGCCGAGGACGTGGTCTCCGGCGGCGACGACGACGAACTGCTCACGCTCTCCTCCATCCACCAGGCGAAGGGCCTCGAATGGCGCGCCGTCTTCATCGCCTGGGCCGCCGACGGCAAATTCCCCAGCCCCCGCTCCCTCCGCGACGCCGACGGCGAAGAAGAAGAACGCCGCCTCTGGTACGTCGCCTTAACGCGCGCCAAAGACCAACTCTACCTCGCCTACCCCCTCATGGTCACCGACTACTCCACCCGCCAAACCGTCCTCCAACGCCCCTCCCGCTTCGTCACCGAAGTCCCCCCCGACCTCTACGAAATCTGGAGCCTCGAAGAAGAAACCGCCGCCGCCGCCTCCCTCTCCCCGGCCCCCGAAGACGACGGCCCTCCGAACGAAGGTGATGACGGCGAGGGCTACATCAACTGACGGCCCCGCCGGCAGCGTGCCGACCGCGCGGCGCGTGATAATATCGGGCCGCCAGGCTTTCTCCCGGAGACATTGAATCAACCGCCGGCCGCTAAGATGACACGCACCCACGAAGACGGCGCTAGCACCGACCACACGCTCAAGGCCGAAGTCAAACTTTACTACGACTTCCACGCGCCGTCCGCGCGGCCCGCGCCGCTCCTCGTCGCGCTGCACGGCTACGGCAGCAACATGGTGTGGATGCTGAGGGAGGCGCGCGAGCACGCGCCCGAGGGCTTCGCCGTCGCCGCGCTGCAAGGGCCGCACCAGCACATCAGGGAGCCGCGCGAGCCGGGCGGCCCCCTGCGCTACGGCTTCGGCTGGCTCACCAACTTCCGCCCCGAGGACTCGGTCGCGCTCCACCACCGCGCGCTGCTCGACCTGATCGAGACGCTCGCCGCGCGCGGCGTCGCCCGCCGCGACCGCGTCTTCCTGATGGGCTTCTCGCAGTCGTGCGCGCTCAACTACCGCTTCGCCTTCACGCACCGCGAAGTCCTGCGCGGCGTCGTCGGCGTCTGCGGCGGGATGCCCGGCGACTGGGAGGCGAGCGAGGCTTACGGCCCCGCGCGCGCCTCCGTCCTCCACCTGCACGGCACGCGCGACGAGTTCTACCCCCCGGCGCGCGTCGCCGACTACGCCGCCCGCCTGCGCCAACGCGCAACGGATGTCGAAGTGCGCGCCTACGACGCCGCGCACGAATTCGTCCCCGCCATGCGCGGCGACGTGCGCGCCTGGCTCGAACGGAAGAGTAAAGACCGTGAATCGTAAATCGTAAATCGTGGTTGAATGCCACTCGGGGCGAGAGGTTAAAGCTCAAGCCGGCAGCCTCTCAACTTCGATTCACGATTGACGATTCACGGTTCACGGCTTTTAAAGGAGCACGACGATGAACAGCAAGTACGTCTTCACGTTGGCCTCGGTGCTGGCGGTCGGGGCGCTGGTCTTCGGCTACCGGGGCGGCGCGCAGGGGCCGGGGAAGGAGGAGCAGGAGGTCGCGGCGGTGCGCGCCGTCGTCGAGGCGCAGCAGGCGGCGTGGAACCGCGGCGACATAGACGGCTTCATGGCCGGCTACGCCCGCGAGGAGACGACGACCTTCGTCTCCGGCGACACCGTCACGCGCGGCTGGCAGACCGTGCTCGACCGCTACAAGCGCAACTACGACTCGCGCGCCAAGATGGGCACGCTCACCTTCTCCGAACTCGAATTCAGGCCCCTCAGCCCCTTCTACATCATGGCGACGGGGCGCTGGCAACTGGCGCGCGAAGCCGACACGCCCCGCGGCCGATTCACCCTCATCTTCCGCCGCACCACCGGCGGCTGGCGCGTCGTCCACGACCACACTTCATCGGCATAAAACAGTCCGGAGTCTGAGAGCCTGGAGTCAAAACCAAGAACTCGTCCCGACTCCAGACTTAAAGACTCCAGGCTCCGGACTGTCTTCTTGAGATTTGGGACAATGGTTTCGTTGCTGGTCTTGAACTGTTCGCAGCTCGTCACGCTGGCGGGGCCGGCGCGGCCGCGGGTGGGCGCGGAGATGCGCGAGCTGGGGGTCGTCGAGGGCGGGGCGATGTTAGTCCGCGGCGGGCGCGTCGAGCGGGCG
>JALZHT010000198.1 GCA_030860645.1 Acidobacteriota bacterium | reverse complement strand
AGACGTAGGTCAGCAGGTGCAGCGCGCCGTAGAAGAAGGCGTAGAGGCCGAGCGTGCGGCGGAGGCGGACGAGCCACTGGAGGCCGGTCAGCTTGCGCAGGGGCGTGACGGCCAGCGTCAGCAGCAGGAAGACGAGCGTCAGCGTGCCCGTCATCCGCGTGATGAAGTCGAGCGGGTTCGCCCCCAACTGCCCGCGCCGCCAGTCCCACCCGAGCAGCGCCAGCGGCACCAGGCTGTTCACGAAGACGAGGAGCTTGTAGAAGTTGATGTCTTTCATAAAAGAGGGTGCTGGGTGTTAGGTGCTGGGTGCTGGTGGGGAAGAGGGTTTTCCAGAACCTAGCACCCGGAACCCGGCACCCCTTAAAAGTAGTATTTCAAATCCATCCCCGCGTAGAGCTGTGCGACCTGGTCGGCGTAGCCGTTGAAGGGGAGCGTCGGGCGGCGGCCGAACTCGCCGATGCGGCGCTCGGTGGCTTGGCTCCAGCGCGGGTGCGGCACCTCGGGGTTGACGTTCGAGAAGAAGCCGTACTCGTCAGGCGCTTGCAGGTTCCAGGTCGCCGGCGGCATCTGCGCGACGAGGCGGAGGCGGACGACGGACTTGATGCTCTTGAAGCCGTACTTCCACGGCACGACCAGCCGCAGCGGCGCGCCGTTCTGCGCCGGCAGCGGCTCGCCGTAGAGGCCGGTGGCGAGCAGCGTCAGCGGGTGCATCGCCTCGTCTAACCGCAGACCTTCGACGTAGGGCCACGCGAGCGCGTCGGTCTGCGGGATGTTGCGCCCGCGCGGGTCGTTCGCCGTCTCGAAGGCGACGTACTGCGCGCCGCCGAGTGGCTCGACCTGCTTGAGCAGCGCCGCCAGGGGGAAGCCGAGCCACGGGATGACCATTGACCAGCCCTCGACGCAGCGGAACCGATAGACGCGATCCTCCGGCGTAAAGAGCCGCGTCAGTTCGTCCACGTCGAAGACCTTCGGCTTCGCCACGAGACCCTCGACCGCGACCGTCCACGGCCGCGTGACGAGCACGCGGGCGCGGCGCGCGGGGCTGTACTTGTCCGTGCCGAACTCGTAGAAGTTGTTGTAGCTCGTCACGTCCCGGTAGGGAGTGGCCTCCTCGCCGGGCAGCCCCCACTGGCGGGCCGCGGCCTGGGTGCCGGGGGCGGCCTTGCCCGAGGGCGTGGGCTGTTGGATTTCGGGCGCGAGGAGCCGCCGGTAGAGGAAGCCGGTGGCGAGGGTCGAGCCGCCGAAGGTCGCGGCCAGCGCCGCCCCGCGCATGAAGGAGCGGCGGTTCAGGTAGACCTCCCGGTCGGTAATCTCACTGCTCTTGATGTCGTCAGGCTTCTTAATCAGCATTCTCACTCCCCCGCCCCTTGTAAGCTACGGAGCACCCGCGTCTGTCGGATTGCCGACGATTCTACACCCCCCGGCGCGCGCCGCCGCCCACCGAATAATCACGACAGTCTCCTATTTTATTCCCGCCGCCTGGCGCCGCCCGGCAGGGGCCACCTTCGCGCGCGGGCGCGCATCAAAAAAGACGCGAAAAAGCCTGTCGGGCGATGTCCCGCGGGGGCTTCGACCCGTAGAGCGCGCGCGACCTTTGCGCGCTCTCTCCGACTCAGGCTTTCGCCGATTCCCCGCGCGTGAGTCGGGTAGGAGAAACATTATGAAAAACCTTCATTCGAAATTTGCCGCAATCGTACTGGCAGCCGCCGCCGTGTTCGGCGTGACGGCCATTCCGGCGGCCGCGCAGGCCCGGCAGGAGAGCCGCGCCGAGGCGCGCGTCCGCACGCCGCTCAACTTCGCGGTGCTCGTGCAGGACGACCTCGTGTCGCGCGTCGGCAACGAGATCAAGACCACGGCCGCCTTCATCCGCGCGCTGCCCGCGGGGTCGCGCGTGATGGTCGGCTACATCCGCGCCGGCTCCTTGCAGGTGCGCCAGCCCTTCACGGACGACCTGGAGCAGGCGGCCCGGGCGTTGCGCGTCCCCGCCGGCTCGACGGCCGTCTCGCCCTATAACCCTTACGTCGAGGTGCGCGAGGCGCTCAAGCAGTTCCCCGAGGGCGGCACGAACCGCAACGCGCTGCTGCTCATCTCGGACGGCCTCGACGTTTCGCGCGGCTTCGACTTCGCCACCTCGGTCACGTCCATTGACCTCGAACGGGCCGTGCGCGAGGCGAAGAAGCGCGAGGTCGCCGTCTACTCGTTCTTCGCCCCCTCGGCGGGCCTGACGAGTTGGAACAACCGCGCCGTCCACCTCGGCCAGAGCGCGCTCAACCGCATCTCGGACGAGACCGGCGGCCGCGCCTTCTTCCAGGGCACGAGCTTCGTCACCTTCGACGCCTACTTCGAGCGCCTGAGCCGGGCCATCAACGAGCGCGAAGGCGTCGCCTACTAAACCCCGGCCCTCAAGGCCGAACTTCCCGACCACGCCGCCGCGGGCACCACAGCCCCGGCGGCGTTTTCTTTTTGAAGTTTCGAGTCAAGGGATTTTAGATTTTGGATTTTTGATTTGCGATGGAAAGGATCGTCGGACACCTTCTTCTTCCAATCAAAAATCAAAAATCAAAAATCTAAAATCCTTAAACCCGCAACGCGAAACTTCTTTGAGTACGGTTCCGAACGGTGCTAAAGTGCTCCGGCGGCGCGCCGGCCCGGCGAGTCCCCCGCGGGCGCCCGCCGAAACTCACGCCATGAAAGGACACCGCGCGAGCGAGTTCTGCCTGATCGTCGAGGGCGCGTACCTCTCCGTCTCCGAGGCCGAGCACGCCCTGCGCGACCCCTTCATCGAAGACTGGGTGGAGCAGACCGGCCGCTTCCGCATCCACAACCTCAACGAGATGGAGATCGTGCCCGGCGTCACGCTCGGGCAGTTGGGCGTCGAGATGCTGGACGACGGATTATTCGAGATCGCCAGCCATGACCCCGAGCACCCGCTCACCGAGCACAAGGCGCGCGGCGTGGCCGAAGCCATCCGGCGGCAGGACATGTTCGACGAGGTCAGCGTCGAGCCGCGCGGCCCCGCCGAAGAGACAGATTAAGTTGCGGGTTTCGAGTTAAAGAGATTTTTGATTTGCGATTGAAGAACCCGTGTGTCTTGTCTTCCAACCGACAATCAAAAATCGCAAATCTAAAATTCTTTCTCACGCGAAACTTAAAACCCGGCCGCGAAATTTCCCCGACGCCCTATTGCCGTTCTCGACTCCAGCCTGTATTCTTGCGCGCTTGGTGGTAAATTCCTTGCCCGAACAAAGTGTCGCGGTCTTCTCCGGCGGGCGCGTCCGCGTCCTGACCGGCGACATCACAACGCAGGCCGTAGACGCCGTGGTCAACGCGGCGAACTCCTCGCTGCTCGGCGGGGGCGGCGTGGACGGGGCGATCCACAGGGCGGGCGGGCCGTCAATTCTGGAAGAGTGCCGGGAACTGCGCCGCACGCGCTACCCCGACGGGCTGCCCGCGGGCGAGGCCGTCGTCACGGGCGCGGGGCTTCTGCCGGCCCGCCGCGTGATCCACACGGTCGGCCCCGTGTGGGGGCACGAGGGCGGACGCGAGGCCGAACTGCTGGCCGCCTGCTACCGCAACTCTCTGGCGCTGGCCGCCGCGCACGCCCTCGCCACCGTCGCCTTCCCTTCAATCTCGACGGGCGCGTACGGCTACCCGCGCGACGCGGCGGCGGCCGTCTCCTCCGAGGCCGTGGCCGCGTTCCTGCGCGGCGACGCGGCGATCAACGAAGTGCGACTGGTCTTCTTCTCACCCGACGACGCGGAGGTCTTCCTGCGCCATCACACGTTCGGAGGCTGACGGGCGAGGATCCCGCCGGCCGACACGCGACCCGGTGGAAGGCGCGGCCCTCCGCGCCCACTTGACCGAGTTTGATAGGAACTGAAGGAAACGAATGGTTCAGATGATAAACGAGATCGAGCCGCCAATCGGGCGCACGCCGGACGCGGCCCCGCCGGAGACTTTGGCCGCGCTGGAGCGCCTCTCCTGGAACTACTGGTGGAGCTGGACGCCGGACGGCTCGGGCGTCTTCCGCGACTTGGGTAAAGAGCTGTGGGACGACTGCGAGCACAACCCGCGGCGTCTGCTGCGGGAGGTCTCGGAGTTCGACCTGATGCGGATGCTGACCGACCCGGTCTACGCCGGGCGCGTGCGCCGGCTCGCCGCGGCCTTCGACGAATACATGAGCGAGGGCGCGCGGACGTGGGCCGCCGAGCACGCGCCCGCCATCAGGCGCGACCGCCCCGTAGCCTACTTCTGCGCCGAGTTCGGCGTGCACCACTCCCTGCCGCTCTACTCGGGCGGCCTCGGCATCCTCGCCGGCGACCACCTGAAGTCGGCCTCAGACCTCGGCCTGCCGCTCGTCGCCGTCGGGCTGCTCTACCACCACGGCTACTTCCGCCAGCGCCTGCGCCGCGACGGCTGGCAGGAGGAGGCTTACAACCAGATCGAAGTCGGCGAACTGCCGCTGCAACTCGTGCGCGACGCAGAGGGCCGGCCTGCTTACGTTGACCTCAGCCTGCGCGGCCGCGCCGTCCGCGTACAGGCGTGGAGGGCGGACGTGGGGCGCGTGCCGCTCTACCTGCTCGACACGAACGTCGAGGGCAATGACGAGATTGACCGCTTCATCTCGGGCCACCTCTACGGGGGCGACCGCGAGACGCGCTGCGTGCAGGAGATGGTGCTCGGGATCGGCGGCGTCCGCCTGCTCCGCCAACTCGGCGTCGAGCCGCACGTCTTCCACCTCAACGAGGGGCACTCGGCCTTCCTGACGCTGGAGCTGACGCGCGAGCTGACGCGCGAGGGCGTCGGGTTCGAAGAGGCCGCCGCGCGCGTGCGCGAGCGCTGCGCGTTCACGACGCACACGCCCGTCGCCGCCGGCCACGACGAGTTCGTCGCGCCGCTCATCGAGAAGTGCTTCGGCGCGGACTACTGGGCCGAGCTGGGCCTGACGCGCGAGCAGTTTTTAGACCTCGGGCGCGTGACGGCGGGCGACGAGTCGGGGCTGTTCGGACTCACCCCGCTCGCGCTGCGGATGTGCCGCGCGGCCAACGGCGTGAGCCGCCTCCACGGCGCGGTGTCGCGCGAACTCTGGCGCAAGATGTGGCCGGGGCGGGAGGCCGCGGAGGTGCCCATCACCTCCGTCACCAACGGCGTGCACGCGCCGACGTGGGTTTCGCCGCTGCTGACGGCGCTCTACGAGCGTCACGTCGGGGAAGGTTGGACGGAGGTGCTGCGCGACCCCGAGGCGTGGGCGCGTGCGGTCGCCCGCATCCCGGCCGAGGAGTTGTGGGAGGTGCGCCGCCTGATGAAGCGCCGGCTCATCGCCTTCGTGCGCGAGGGGCTTTTCCAGACGCGGCTCGTTCAGGACGAGCCGCGCGAGTACGCGGCCGCCGCCCGCCGGATGTTCGACCCCGAGGCGCTGACCATCGGGTTCGCGCGCCGCGTCGCGGCCTACAAGCGCTGGGGCTTGATCCTGACTGACCCGGAGCGCCTGCGCCGCCTCATCATGGACGCCGAGCGGCCCGTGCAGTTCGTCTTCGCGGGCAAAGCGCACCCGCAGGACGAGGGCGCGAAGATCATCCTGCAACAGCTCAGCCTGTGGAAGCTCGACCCCGAGATCATGGAGCGCGCCGTCTTCATCCAGGACTACGACCAGGAGATCGCGCGCCACCTCGTGCAGGCGGCCGACGTCTGGCTGAACGTGCCGCGCCGCCCGCTCGAAGCCTCGGGCACGAGTGGCGAGAAGGTGGCCGTCAACGGCGGCCTCAACCTGTCGGTCTTGGACGGGTGGTGGCCCGAGGGTTACGACGGCACGAACGGCTGGGCCATCGGCGACGCCGGCGCGGACGGGCCGGTCGAGGAGGTGGATCGGCGCGACGCCGAGTCGCTCTACGCCGTGCTGGAGAATGAGGTCGTGCCGGCCTTCTACGAGCGCGACGGGCGCGGCCTGCCGCACCGCTGGGTCGGGATGATGCGCCGCGCCATCCAGACGCTCGCCCCCGCCTTCAACAGCGACCGCATGGTGCGCGACTACACCGAGCGCATCTACCTCGGCGGGCCGCTCGCCGACTGGAGCCTGCGCGGCGACGGCTACGCGGGGTGAAAAAGGGTTTTGGGTGTCAGGTGCCGGGTGCCGGGAAAACGGCTTGTCTTTTACCC
>JALZHT010000868.1 GCA_030860645.1 Acidobacteriota bacterium | reverse complement strand
GCTCCGCGCGGCGCGCTCATCGTTCCCTGTCCGCCCTCCCTCGCGGCCGGGCTTCCGACTTTTTCTCGAAACAAAAAGCGGCGCTTAGGCTGGAAACCAAGCGCCGCCGGAGGATGCTCCGAAGTAAGGAATGGTTACTGGCACTTTACGATTCCCGCGCGCCCGGCGGAATGTTTTTGTGACGAAGCGACGAAAAACGGTGACGGCCCGCACGCCGCGGGGTACGGCCGCCTGAACCCGGCGGCGATTCGCGGATTCGGGACTCGAACAGTTCCCGGTTTCGAGTTAAGAAAACAAGTTGTCTTTAACTCGAAACCGGGAACCCGAAACTATGTCATCGTGGATTTATGTTCACCCCGGCTTTACGCGTGTAAAATGTTTGTAAATTGAAGGCCCGCCCCGCCCTCTCGCGCCCGCGCCTCCTGTAAAATCCCGCCGCGACTTCGACGCCAGCATCGGCCGTCTGACCGAATTCTCGACCGCCATCCCCTCGCACGGAGGTATCCATGACGCCACACGACATCAACGCCCCGTCCCCGACGCCGCGCGCCGGCCTCTCCCGACTGCCGCTGCCGGCCGCGCTCTTCGCGCTCCTGCTGTTCGCCGCCACCGCCGCCGCGCAAGCGCCTGTCTACGACGCCCCGGCCCGCTTCCAGCTCAAGTCCGAGGTGCTCGGCGAGGAGCGCACCATCCTCGTCCGCACGCCGCCCGGCTACGAGCGCGGCGACGGGCGCTTCCCCGTCCTCTACATGACCGACGGCGACGCGCACCTCCTGCACACGAGCGGCACCGTCAACTTCCTCGCGCGCAACGGCCGCATCCCCGAGATGATCGTCGTCGGCATCACCAACACCGACCGCACGCGCGACCTGACGCCGACGCACGTCGCCACGCTCCCCGGCAACCCGAACGTGCGCTTCCCGACGAGCGGCGGGGCCGACAAGTTCCTCAAGTTCATCGAGACGGAGCTGATCCCGCACGTCGAGAAGCAGTACCGCGTGCAGCCCTTCCGCGTGCTGGCCGGGCACTCCCTCGGCGGCCTCTTCGCCGTCCACGCCATGCTCTCGCGCCCCGAACTCTTCAACGCCTACATCGCCGTCAGCCCCGCCTTGCAGTGGGACAACTTCGTGATGACCGACCGCGTCAAGGAGTTCTTTAAGAACCGCCGGGACTACAACCGCACGCTCTACGCCTCGCTCGGCAACGAGCCCGGCGACATCGGCGACGGCTTCAAGCTCTTCCGTGAGCTGCTCTCCAAGCAGCAGGTGAAGGGCTTCGTCTGGGAGGCGTCGCAGATGCCGGACGAGGATCACGGCTCGGTCGTCTTGCGCAGCCACTACGACGGCCTGCGCAAGGTCTACGACGGCTGGCGGTTGCCGCGCGACCCCAACACCGGGGCCGTCACGGGCGGCTTCAAGGAGGTCATCGAGCACTACCGGAATCTCTCGGCGCGGCTCAACTACGAGGTGGTTCCGCCCGAGGCGATCATCAACCAGGTCGGCTACCAGTTGATGGGCCAGCGGCAGAACGAGGACGCCCTCGCCGCCTTCAAGTGGAACGTCGAGCACTACCCGAAGTCGGCCAACGTCTACGACAGCCTCGCCGAGTTCTACGAGCGCGCCGGCAAGCTCGACCTCGCCGAGCCGCTCTACGCCAAAGCCGTCGCCGTCGGCCAGGAAACTTCCGACCCCAACCTCAATCTCTACCGCCAGAACCGCGACCGCGTCGCCGGCCTGCTCAAGCAGCCGTCGAACGCCGCCGGCAACAAATAACCCCGCTCTTGAAACGGCGGACGCGGGGCGCGGGGCGATGGACTGAAAGACAGAGGTTCTTCAGTCCATCGCCCCGCGCCCCGCGTCCGCCGTTTCCGCGTTGACACTCCCCGCCGTTAGTCATATCTTGACTCCATCTCCTCTTCGCGCACCTGCCGACGGGGCGGTCAAGTCTGAGCGTTGAGTCCGTGCCGGCGGCTCACAGGTGTGCGTCGAACCGCAATTACAGGGCAACATAGAGCGCAGTTCACACGCATTAAATTATGTGTGCGGCTTGATTCGCGTCCGCCGCGGGCCAGCTTCCGGCGTCAACGTCTCGGATTCAGCTTCTCGGTCAGGAAGGGATTGATGAAAATCTTACTGTACAGCCCGGACAACGGGGTGACGCGCAACTTCATGCCGCACCTCTGGATGTTCCTCCTCCAGGCGCTCACCCCG
>JALZHT010000867.1 GCA_030860645.1 Acidobacteriota bacterium | reverse complement strand
GGCGGTCACAGACCGCCTCTCAACTGATGGACAGACGAATGCAAGTAACCGTCGTGACACCGACGTTGAAGGAGAATTGAGCATGGCGGAAGTTGAGGAGAGGGAAGGCGCGGGCGCAGACCCGGCGAGGGACAACGAGGAGCACGAGCTGGAGGCCGAGGAGGAGTCGGCGGCGGCGATGGACGCGGACGTGCCGCAGCCGACGGACGCCTCGCAAACGACCGAGGGCCAGCCCTCCTGAAACATTCCCGCACCCCGACCCGTAAAGAGACCGGGAGGCGCGGCGGAAGTCGAGACGGTCGCTCCCGCCCCCTCCCGGTTTTTTGTCGTCGCCCGTTTCGTCGGAGTTAACAGTCCCGCCGCTCTCCCGCGTCTTCACAGCATGAAACACTTGACAGTCACCCGCGCCCCGGCCGTCCCGCGCACGACCGGCCGGCGCTTGACGAGAAACGCGCTGGTCTTCGTCGCCCTCCTGCTCGCCTGCTCGCCCGCGCTCGCCCGCCAGTCGCCGCCGAAGAAACTGCCGTCGCCCGAGAAGATCGTCGCCGAGTATTTGAAGGCGACGGGCGGGAAGAAGCGGCAGGCGGCCGTCCGCGACGCGGTCTACGAGTGGGCGGTCAACTCCGCGCGGGGCGAGTCGCGCGTCCGCGTCTTCACGAAGGCCCCGGCCTCGGTGCGCACGCAGTCGCGCACGCAAGGGGTCGAAGTGAACACCACGGTCAACCCGCGGATGGCCTGGCGGAGCGGGCCGGGCGCGCCGGTCGAGACGCTCACGGGCGGCGAGTCGCACGCGGCGAAGTTGCGGGCGCTGCTCGTCGCGGGCCGGCTCGTTGATTTCAAGAAGATGAAGGTGCTGGCACGCACGGTCGGCGTCGAGGCGGTCGGCGGCGAGCCGGCGTACGTCGTCGAGTTCTCGACGCGCGAGGGGGCGCGCGAGCGCGCCTGGTTCGGGGTGACGAGCAAGTTGCTGGTGAAGGTCTCCGCCGCGGAGGGCAAGGACGCATCCGTCTACAGCGATTACCGTCCCGTTGACGGCATCCTCGTGCCGCACCGCGCCGCACACGAGACGGGCGGGGAGGTGCAAGCGACCTCCGTGCTCACCGGCGTGCGCTTCAACACGGGGCTGGCCGACGCGCTCTTCGAGCCGCCGGCCGACGCCACGCTCGACATCCCGGCGCTGCTGCGCGACCTCGCGCGCAACCAGGACGACGTGGACAAGCGCGTCAACGACTACACCTTCACGCGGAAGGTCACGGAGCGCGAGGTGAGCGACCGCGGCGAGTTGAAGAAGGAGAAGGTGAGGGTGCACGAGGTCTACCCGGTGCAGGGGTGGGGCTGGGTGATGAAGCTGGTCAGCGAAGACGGGCAGCCGCTCCCGCCCGAGCGCGCGGTGAAAGAAGAGAAGCGCGCCGCCGAGGAGTTGGAGAAGGCCGAGCGCGAGGGGCCGAAGCGGCTGCGCGAGTGGGAGGAGAAGCGCGCGCGGGCGCGGGCCAAGCGCGCGGAGAAGCGGCGGAAGCAGGGCGCGGGCGCGGAGGAAGAATTGGAAGACGACGACGTGGACGTGGGCATCTCGACCTTCCTGCGCGCCTCCGAGTTCGTCAGCCCGCGCCGCGAGCGCTTCCGCGACCGCGAAGCAATCGTCTTCGACTTCCGCCCGCGCCCCGGCTTCCGCCCGAAGACGCGCGGCGAGTCCATCGCGTCGAAACTCTCGGGCGTGGTCTGGGTCGACCCCGTAGACCGGCAGGTGGTGCGGCTCGAAGCGCGGCTCGTCGCGGGCTTCAAGATCGGCGGCGGGCTGATGGCCTCGATCAAGCCGGGCGCGGCCTTCGCCTTCGAACAGACGCGGCTCGCCGACGGCGTCTGGCTCCCGCGCTTCACGCAGGTCAACGCCTCGGCCCGCGTCCTCCTCTTCGCCGGCGTCACCGTCAACCAGACCCAGGAGTTCGGCGACTACAAACGCTTCGACGCCCACGCAGACGACGGCAAGCTCGACGCGCCAAAAGAGCCGTGAATCGTGAATAGTCAATCGTAAATCGTAAATCGTGGAAAGACTGAGCACCGCCCCGACTTGACGAACCCGACTTGACGAACTCAAGCCCCGGCGGCGCTCAGCGCGTCTTCACGATTGACGATTGACGATTCACGGCTTTTGCTTCTCTCCGATTTACGATTTACGATTGAGGAATATGAGAGAAGTCGTGGTCATCGGGGG
>JALZHT010000866.1 GCA_030860645.1 Acidobacteriota bacterium | reverse complement strand
GCGGCCGTCGGGGAGCGTGACGCGCTCGCCGCGCTTCAGGCGGCCGTAGAGCGGCCCCGGCGGGATGCCCTCGGCGCGGGCGCGCTCCACGTCGAAGTGGCCGGGCCGATCCTTCTCGCCGACGCGGAAGCCGTAAGCCGGCAGGCGGTGCTTGAGCGGCGCGCAGGTGACGACGTACTCGCCGTCCTCGAACACCTTCCCCGGCCCGACCGCGTGCACTTCGAGCGGGTACGAGAAATGAAGCTGCGTGAGGCGGCTCACGTCGGCGACGTACTGTTCGAGGCCGCGCGGGCCGTAGAGGGCGACGCGGCTGGCGTGGCCCGACATGCCGCAGGTGGCGAGCAGGCCCATCAGCCCGTAGACGTGGTCGCCGTGCAGGTGCGTGATGAAGACGCGCGTCAACTGGCTGATGTTGAGGTCGCTGCGCAGGAGCTGTTGCTGCGTGCCCTCGCCGCAGTCGAAGAGCCACGCCTCGCCGCGCTGCGGCAAACGGAGCGCGACCGCCGAGACGTTGCGCGCCCGCGTCGGCACGCCCGCGCTGGTTCCCAGGAAAGTGATTCGCAAAACAGTTTTCGGTTTTCAGTTTTCGGTTACTTCTTCTCCCGTCAGTTTTAAGCCTGCGGCCCGGCCGTGTCCAGCGCCGACGGCCCGCGCCGCGGCGGGGCCGACGGCTGAGAGCTGAAAACCGAAAGCTGATGACTATTTACTTTTTCCGACTGACGAAAGCACTCCCCTTCAGCCAGAAGCGCCAGGGCCGCAACGCGTCTTCGCCGGCGTAGGCGACGCCGACGCGGGGGCCGGAGGCCACCTCGGCGGGCGCGCCCCGCGCCCCGTCGTCTTCGAGCCAGAGGCGCGGCCCGGTGATGTCTGCGCCGTCGAAAGTGCGATCCAGCCCGAGCGCCTGGCAGAGCTTGCCGGGGCCGCTCGTGAGCGCGCGGTCGTCTGTGACGGGGCGGCGGCGGCGCATCCAGTCCAGCCCCTCGAAGGGTTCGAGCGCGCGCACGAGCACGGCGTGCGGCGACCCCTCCGCGCCGGTGACGACGTTGAACTGGTGGTGCAGGCCGTAGACGAAGTAGACGTACGCCGTGCCGCCGGCCGCGTACATCGTCTCGGTGCGCGCCGTGCGCCGCCCGCCGAAGGCGTGCGAGGCCCTGTCCCCCGCGCCGAGGTAAGCTTCGGTCTCGACCACCCGGCCCGACACGCGCGCCCCGCCGGGCGCGGGCACGACGAGGAGCTTCCCCAACAACTCGCGCGCGACGAGGAGGGTGTCCCGGCGCGTGTAGAAACCGCGTTCAAGCTTCATCGGATTTTTGATTTTTGATTTTTGATTTAGTCAGCAGTCGTCAGTCATCAGTTTTTGTCTTTACTGACGACTGAGACTACTAATCGCAAATCTAAAATCTAAAATCCCCCTCACTCGAACTGCTTTTTGAACTCGTCGAACGTTTGCCGCAGCCCGGCCAGCTCGCCGCGGAGGGTTTCCACCTCGGCTTCGAGGCGCGCGAGCCGTTCGTTCTCGGCGCGCACCTCGCGCACGGCCGGCTCGACGCGCGGCTCGGGGCGCGGGTCTTCGGGGGCGGGCGTCCCCGCGAGCAGGTGCGCGTAGCGCGCCTCCTTGCGGCCGGGCTGGCGCGGGAGCTTGAGCACCAGCGGCTCCTCCCTCTGCGCCAGCCCGTCGAGCGTGGACTCGACCTCGGCGAGGTCGGCGAAGTTGTAGAGCCGCCCCGTCCGGCCGCGCACCTCGCCCACGGTCTGCGGCCCGCGCAGCATCAGCACGCACACGGCCGCCAGCTCGGCCGGCGAGAGGCGGAAGATTTCCGTCATCATGTGCTTGTACTTCGGCACGCGGCTGTCGCTGCCGTAGAAGACGTAGACCAGGTTCTTCGCGCGCAGGCTTTCGAGCGCGCGCGCCACCGTCGGCTCGTCGAAGGAGACGACGGGGTCGCGGTTCGAAATCTGGTTGCACGCGTTGACCAGCGCGTTCAGCGTCAGCGGGTAATACTCCGGCGTCGTCACCTGCTTCTCGACCAGCGAGCCGACGACGCGCACCTCCACCTCGTTCAAAAGGGCGTCCACGTTTGAAATCGTCCTCGGAAGATTTAAGCGGGCGGCGCGGGCGTCCGGAGCCCGCCGCCCGGCCTCAGAATTTCATTGACACCCTCCCACGGTCAAGTCGCGACCTCACCGCCCGCCGTTGAGGCGGAGGACGAGGT
>JALZHT010000197.1 GCA_030860645.1 Acidobacteriota bacterium | reverse complement strand
GCCTCGAGCTCGAGCCGCTGGTCGCGCCGGCGCCGGATGGGCTCGCAGGGGCGTTCGATGCCGCGCGCGCCGCCGGGGCCGGGGCCGTCTACGGCACGGCGCGCACGCCCAAGAAGATCGAGCGGGCGCGCGAGTTCGGGTTGGACGAGGGCGTCGCGGTCGGCGAAGACCCGCGCGTCTTCGCAGAGGCCGTGCGCGGCTGGACGCGGGGCGTGGGCGTGAACGTCGTGCTCGATCTGGTCGGCGCGTCCTACCTCGCCGCCAACCTCGACGCGCTCGCGCCGCGCGGCCGGATGGTTTTGGTGGGTACGCTCGGCGGGGCGAGCGCGCCGCTCGACTTCCGCGCCGTGATGTCGAAGCGTCTGACCATCGTCGGCACGGTCTTGCGCGCCCGCTCGGCCGAGGAGAAGGCGCGCGCCGTCCGCCGCTTCGCCGCCGAGGTCGTCCCGCTCTTCGCGCGCGGCCTGCTCCGCCCCGTCCTCGACTCGGCACACCCACTCGCCGACGCCGACGCCGCCTACGACCGCCTCGAATCCAACGCCACCTTCGGCAAAGTCGTTTTAAAGATAGGTGCTAGGTTCTGGGTGCTGGGGAAAACAAGTTGATTTCACCCAGCACCCAGCACCTAGAACCCAGTACCCTTATGCCCGCTTGTCACTCGTCACTTGTTCTGCGAAAATGGCGTTGCCCTGCCCTGATATTTTGAGGAGATGATCCGAGTGAAAGCGGAATTGCAGCAACTCATTGCTTTACAGATTGCCGACACGAGCATCCGCAAACTACAAGCCGAACTGGAAGCCATCCCGCAGAGGCGCGCCGAGGTCGAGAGTGAGTTCGACCAGCGCGCCTTCGAATTTAAGGCGCTCGAACAGGCGCGCGACGCGGCCCGCGCCGCCCGCCAGCAGCTCGACAAAGACCTCGTCGAGCAGCGCGCCCGCGCCGAGAAGGCCGAGCGCGACCTGATGTCCTCAACCAACTCCAAAGCCTACGAGGCGGCCATCCGTGAGGTGGACGCCGCCAAGAAGCGCATCTCGGAGTTGGAGACGAAAATCCTCGAACAGATGGAGGCCGGCGAGCAGGCCGAGCGCAGCCTCGCCGAGCGCGAGCCGGAACTCCTGCGGCTGCGCGGCGAGTTCGACGAGCGGCTCAAGTCCTTCGAGGAGCAGACCCGCGCCCAGGCCGCCGAGATCGAGGCCAGGCGCGCCGACCGCGAACGCATCTTCAACGAGCTGACGCCCACCGCGAAATCGCTTTACAAACGCATCAGCGCCCGCATCCGCGACGGCGTCGCGCTGGCCGAGGCCCGCAACGGCTCGTGCTCGGCCTGCTTCATGGCCCTGCGCCCGCAGATCATGGCCGAAGTCCGCCGCGGCGAAGAGATCATCCAGTGCGACAACTGCAACCGCATCCTCTACTACGCCCCCGCCGAACAGGCGCAGAAGGCTTTCTAAAAGTTCCGGGCCGCGGTTTGTTTACGTGAAGGCCGTTGAGGCGGCGAGTGACGGACGAACAAGGGGGTTTACGGGGATGGCGGCGGCCGAAGCTGCAATTCAACCAAACAGCGCGCCGGGGGCTTTGCCCGGAAGTGTTACACACGGGCGGCGCGCGCGCTGGTGGCGGCGGCGCGGGTCGAAGCGCTCGGGCTTCCGCTACGAGACGGCCGACGGCCGCCCCGTCCGCGACGAGGCCGCGCTGGAGCGCATCAAGTCGCTCGCCGTCCCGCCCGCCTGGCGCGGGGTCAGAATCTCGCCCTCGCCGCGCAGCCGGCTCCAGGCCATCGGCCTCGACACTTCGGGACGCGTGCAGCGCATCTACCACCCCTCCTTCGTCGCCGCGCGCGCGCGCCGCAAGTACGAGAAGATCGAGCGCTTCGGCGAGCTTCTGCCCGCGCTGCGGAGGCGGACGAACGAGGACATCGCGCGCGCGGGTCTGCCGAAGGAGAGGGTTCTGGCGGTCATCGTCCGCCTCATCAACGACCTCTACTTCCGGGTCGGCTCCGAGACGAGCGTGCGGCGCTACCGCACCTACGGCGTGACGACGCTGCGCAACCGCCACCTCGAAATCAAGCGCGGCGGCCGGCTCGAATTCGACTTCACGGGCAAGCACCAAGTCAAACACCGCCGCCTCCTGGTCGACGAGGAGTTGGCCGCGCTCATGCGCGACATCAAAGCGGTCGGCGGCTCCCGGCTCTTCAACTACCTCGACGAGGACGGGCGGGCGCGCCCCGTCACGCCGCGCGACGTGAACGAGTACATCAAGTCGGCGACCGCGCCCGACTTCTCGGCCAAAGACTTCCGCACCTGGGGCGGCTCGCTCCTGGCGGCCGTGGCGCTGGCCGAGATCGGCTGCTGCGAGGACGAGCGCGAGGCCCGGCGCAACGTCGTCCGCGCCGTCCACCGCGTCGCCGACCACCTCGGCAACACGCCCGCGGTCTGCCGCTCCTGCTACATCCACCCGGCCGTCCTCGAAGCCTACCAGCAGGGACAGACCATCGAAGAATTTCGCCCGCGCCGCGCCCGCCGCATCGCGCGCCAGCAGCCTGAGTACACCGTCGAAGAACTCACGCTCCTCAAGCTCCTGCGCGCCCGCAAATAAAGTTTCGGGTTGCGGGTTTCGGGTTTCGAGTTAAAGACACGTTCTTAACCCGGAACTCGCAACCCGAAACTTTTTTAGTAGTGCTCGCCCGACTTTCTGCCTTCCTTCCCGTTGCGGGGGCCCCGGCCTTTGCGCCTGCGGCCCTTGCGCTCGTCCACGCCCTTGAGGGAGGCGAGCGGCCAGAGGCGGTGTTCGACGGAGGCCAGCCCCGCGCCGACGACCGCGGCGACGACCTCCTCGGCCGGCTTGTAGGCGGGCGCGGCCTCGTCCAGCGGCACGCGCCCGTCGGCGTTGACGACGATGCCGGCCGCGGCGTACTCGTCGTCCACCTGGCGCTGCGAGAGTGTGCGGTTGGCCTCGCCGCGCGAGAGGCGCCGGCCCGCGCCGTGGTTGACCGAGTAGCCGCTGTTCACGGCCCCCGCGAGCGGGCGCAGGATGTAGCTCCAGTCCTTGTTGCTCCCCGGAATTAAGACCGGGTGGCCGGTCTCCTCCCAGTGCGTGCCCTTCAGGGCCGGGTGGCCGGCCGGGAAGGCGCGCGTCGCGCCCTTGCGGTGCACCCACGCCTCGCCGAGTTCCGGGTGCCACTCCTTCTGCACGAGGTTGTGGCTGATCTCGTAGATGAGTTCCAACTCCTCGCCGAAGACCTCGCGGAAGGCTTCCGAGACCTGCTCGAAGATGACGAGGCGGTTGAGGATCGCGTAGTTGCCGCCGGCGGCGACGGCGTTCAGATAGTCCTTATAGTGCCGCGACTCGGGCGTGAAGTAGCCGAGGTCAATGTCCTTCATCAGCTCGGGGTGCTCCTCGCGCGCCAACTCGAAGTAGTTGGTGGCGAGGCCGTGGCCGAAGCCGCGGCTGCCCGTGTGCACCTGCACGAAGAGCGTCCCCGTCTGCTCGGAGCGCTGCAACTCAATAAAATGATTTCCTCCGCCGAGGCTCCCCAACTGCTCCAGCCCGCGCTCGGGCCGCCCCTTGCCGCCCCAGGGGATTTGCCAGCCGTCTTCGACCGGGATGCGGTGGCGCTCGGCGTGCCCGCGGTCGAACGTCGCGCCGTACCGCTCGACGTAATACTCCGCGCCCCCGCGCACGAGGTTCTGGAACTCGCCTTCGGAGAGTTTCCCCAGCCGCTTACTCTTCCCCCCGAACCCCATGTCCACCCGCCCCATCACCGCCCGGTTGAACCCCAACCTCTTCCCCGGCGTCGCCGCCTCGGCCTCCACGTTCGAGCGCGCCGACATCATCCCGCAGTTGTGCACGAACACCCCGGCGTCGAGCGCGAAGTTCCCGTACTCGGGCACCGTCAAGCAATAAACATCTTCCCTCTCGTCCAGCGGCTCGACCGCAACGACCTTGTGGTTGTAGCCACCCGCGACGCGTTCGTTACTAAAAGCGAGCCGTGCCGCAACCGCAAACTCCGGTTGCGGGAACTGCTCATAGAACGGCATCAGGGACGTGCGCGACTCAAGCTCTTGGGCCTGGCGATAGCTCCCGTCGCGCAGCATGAACTCGTGGTCGGGCGTGCAGCGGATTTCGCGCCCGTTGTCCAGAGTGACTTTGACGAGAGGCGACTCCGTGCGCGTCTTCTTCGCCACCGCCTTCGCGACCACGACTTTGTGGTCTTCGGACAGCGAATAAACGAAAACATTGCCGCCCGACGCGGCCAGCTCGCCAATCGGATGAGAATTCCCGTCGGCGGTCGGGACGGCCGTCTCCGCCGTAAAGCACCCGATGTCGTAGCCGACCGGCCCCATCGCCACCGCCCCCGCGTCGCCGTCGGTGATGAGGACGCAGCCGACGGGGACGCCGTAGCCGTAATGCGTGTCGGGCGTAATCACGACCATGCGCGTGCCGGGGAAGCGGGTGGCGTTGACGATCTGGCGGTAGAGAATATCTTCGGCGTCGTTCAAGAGTTGCGGCGTGAGGAAGAGGCGGACGGGCACGTCGCCGGTGTCCTCGGTCTGCAACTCGTAGTAGCCCGCGCCGTGCCAGCGCGCGAGGTGCTTCCAGTTGTGCTCGCTCTTGAGTTCCTTCGGGACTCGCAGCGCCTTCGCGTCTTCGGTCTTGTCGCCCATGTTCTCGTCCTTGTTTTTCAATTTTCGCCAACTGTAGCCCGAAGGCGCGCGACCCGGCAAACTCTCAATCCTCAGCCTGCGCCGCCCGCGCGATTTCTGCGGCCAACCCTTCGGCGTCGCGCCCGGGCGTGGCGCGCACGCGCAACGCGGCGAGTTGGTAGACGGGGCGGCGTTGTTCGTAAAGTTGTGCGGCGCGTGAGCGGTCGCGCGCGAGCGGGCGGGCGGTGTGTGCGGCGTCGTGCGTGATTCTCTGCCAGCATAACTCGAAGGGGGCGTCGAGCCAGACGGTAAGGCAATCATGCGCGGCGACGAGGGCGCGGTTGCGGGCGAGTGTCCAGGCGCCGCCGCCGGTGTCGAGGACGCGCGCCCCTTCCTCTCCGAGGGCGAGGCGGAGGGCGCGGGTCTCGGCGTCGCGGAAGTAGTCTTCGCCCTCCTCGTCGAGGAGGGCCTGGGGGTCGCGGCCTTCGAGCCGCGTGACTAAATCGTCCAGGCTGACGAAGCCTTCGCCGAGCAGGCGGGCGAGGGCGCGGGCGACGGTCGTCTTGCCCGCGCCCATGAAGCCGGTGATGACGATGCGCCGCGTCTTCTTCATCTCTCGGCGACGGATTCGAGCAGCGGGAAGAAGTCGGGGAAGGAGACGCCGACGCACTCCGCGGCCCCTTCGATTTCGGTCTCGCCTTCGGCCGCGAGCGCGGCCACGGCGAAGGCCATCGCGATGCGGTGGTCGCCGAACGAGTCGAGCCGCGCGCCCCGCAGGCGTTGCGGCCCCTCGACCCGCAGCCCGTCCTCCAACTCCTCGACCCGCGCGCCCATCGCCCGCAGGTTCGAGACCACGGCGCGGATGCGGTCGGACTCCTTCACGCGCAACTCGGCGGCGTCGCGTATCTCCAGCCCGCCCTCGACCCTCGCGCCGACGACGGCCAGCACCGGCAACTCGTCAATCAAACGCGCGACCGCGCGGCCGCGCACGACGTTCGCGCCCGCCTCCGGCCGGAGTCCCTCGCCCCCGCGGACGACCACGCGGCCCGCCGGCTCGTTCGAGCAATCTGCCCCGTCCTCGGCGCGCACGTCCGCGCCGAGCGCCCGCATCGTCCGGACGATCTCGGCGCGCGTCGGGTTGAGGCCGACCCCTTCGACGCTCAACTCTGAGCCGGGCAGCAACGCCGCGGCCGCGAAGAGGAAGGCCGCCGAAGAGATGTCGCCCGGCACCTCGATGTCGCGCGCCTCGAAGCCGGCCGGCCCCTCGACCGAGACGACGTTGCCGCCCTCGCGCCCGGCCTCGCCCTCGACCCGCACACCGAGCCAGCGCAGCATCCGCTCCGTGTGGTCGCGCGTCGGCTCCGGCTCCCTGACCACGGTGCGCCCCTCGGCCCCCAGCCCCGCCAGCAGGACGCACGACTTGACCTGCGCGCTGGCGACCGGCGTCGCGTACTCGACGGCCTTCAGCGGCCGCCGCCCCTCGACGTGCAGCGGGGCGCGCCCGTCCGCGGTCTCGACG
>JALZHT010000196.1 GCA_030860645.1 Acidobacteriota bacterium | reverse complement strand
CATCGAGGTCGCGCCGGGCGACGGCCGCGGGACGACCGTGCGCGTCTCGCTGCCCGCGGGCGCGGCGGCGGTTGACGAAGCGGGCGAATCGCGCGAGGAGTCATACGAGCCGGCCGCGGCGGGCCGGCGGAGGTGACGCAGATGTTCAGCCACCGGGTTGACGAAGACATCGAGCTGCGCCTGTCCGAGGAGCGCCTCGCGGAGGAGGCGACGGCCCTCATCCGCGACAACCTCGCCTACCTCAAGGAGTGGCTGCCGTGGGTGAAGGACGACTTCTCGGTCGAGGACACTCTGGAGTTCGTCCGCCGCAACCTCCAGCAGTTCGCCGCCAACGAGGGCTTCTCGGCGCAGATCGTCTACCGCGGGCGCTTCGCCGGCAACATCGGCTTCAACAAGATCGACTGGGGGAACCGCAAGACCGAGGTCGGCTACTGGATCGCCGCGCCCTTCCAGGGCCGTGGCATCGTCACGCGGGCGTGCCGCGCCTTCGTCGGCCACGCCTTCGACGTGCTGCGGCTCAACCGGGTCGAGATTTACTGCGGCCTCGGCAACGCCAAAAGCCGCCGCATCCCCGAGCGCCTCGGCTTCAAACAAGAGGGCGTGCTGCGCCAGGCCGAGTGGCTCCACGACCACTTCACCGACCTCGTCCTCTACTCGATGCTGGCCGAGGATTGGGACAGGCGGATTAAAGAAGTGGCAGAGTCGAGGGACAATGAAGCATGAAGAATGAACAATGGCAATTCTTCATTCGTCGGAGACGCTCATGACACCGAAGCCGCTCATCCTCGTCGCCGAAGACGAAGACCTGATGCGCGCCATCATCTCGCGCCTGCTCGAAGAGGCCGGCTACCGCGTCGCCGCGGCCGCCAGCGCCGAGGAGGCGCTCGAAGCCTTCGCCGCCGAGGACGTGGCCGCCACCCTCACCGACATCCGCATGGCCGGCATGGACGGCCTCGCGCTGCTCGACCGCCTCAAGGACATTGACCCCGAGGCCCTCGTCATCGTCATGACCGCCTACTCGTCCGTCGACTCGGCCGTCGCGGCGCTGCGCAAAGGGGCCTACGACTACATCACCAAGCCCTTCGTCAACGAAGACCTCTTGCAGTCGGTCAAGAACGCCCTGCGCCAGCGCGAGCTGTTCCGCGAGAACCGACACCTCCGGCGCGAACTCGACCGCCGCTACAGCTTCTCCCAGATCATCGGCACCTCCGAGGCCCTCCAGCAGGTCTTCCGCCTCGTCGAGAAGGTGGCGGCCACGAACACCAACGTCCTCATCCAGGGCGAGTCCGGCACGGGCAAGGAACTCATCGCGCGCGCCATCCACCACAACAGCCCGCGCGCCGACCGCCCCTTCGTCGCCATCAACTGCGGCGCGCTCCCCGAGACGCTCCTCGAATCCGAACTCTTCGGCCACACCAAAGGCGCGTTCACCGGCGCCACGTCGGCCCGCCCCGGCCTCTTCCGCTCGGCCGAAGGCGGGACGGTCTTCCTCGACGAGGTCGGCGAGATCAGCCCCGCCATGCAGGTGCGAATCCTGCGGGCCGTGCAGGAGCACGAGGTCACGCCCGTCGGCTCCTCCGCGCCCGTCCAGTTCGACGCCCGCCTCATCTGCGCCACCAACCGCGACCTCGAAAAGGAAGTCACCGAGGGCCGCTTCCGCGAAGACCTCTTCTACCGCCTCAACGTCATCGAGCTGCACCTGCCCCCCTTGCGCGAGCGCCGCGAAGACATCCCCCTCCTCGCCCGCCACTTCATCACCCGCACCGCCCGCGAGCAGCAGCAGAACGAGAAGGCCGTCGAGCCTGACGCCCTGACCGCCCTCCTCAACTACCACTGGCCCGGCAACGTCCGCGAACTCCAGAACGCCATCGAGCGCGCCTTCACCCTAAGCGGCGACGCGATTGATTTGGACAGCCTCCCGCCCCGCGTCCGCGAAGCCGCCTCCAAGACCAGCCCCGAAAGCATCCGCGACCCCGACGGCCTGCGCCCCACCCTCGCCGAGATCGAGCGCCGCCACATCCTCGAAACCCTCGCCGCCGTTAACCAAGACAAGGCCCGCGCCGCCAACATCCTCGGCATTGACCTCTCCACCCTCTACCGCAAACTCAAGCGCTACGACGCCGTTTGAAGAGCCGCTGCCGAAGACTGAGGACTTTCGGACACCGGGTCAGGCGGGCCGCCATGCCCGCCGCGAGCGGCACGCGCGAACCGACGCCGATGAGAAGGCTGACGAACGCGCGCTACGGGCCGTCGCCCGGCCGGCTCGCCGGCTCGCGCAAGGCGTCGAACAGCACGGGGAGGTGTGTCTGGAAGTATCGTGAGGCTACGGAATAGGGCTGGCTGGCTTCGGACTCCGTGACGGGATTTTTTACGGAGGGCCAGAAGAGCCTGTCGGATTCATCCGCCGGGACGCGTGCGAGAAGCTCTATCGGCCTGGTTGAGGAGCCGCGGCTACGGAAGATGCGGATCAACTCGCGGTGGAGGAGGGCCTGAACGATTAGAATCCGCCACAGGATCGGCCGTGTGCGCGGGTGGAAATGGTCGAAGACATCGGCGAGGATTCCATACCTCATGCCAGTACCCGCGAGGTCTGCGGCAAGAGCCGTCTCAAATTCTCCGTAAGTCAGCAGCCGGGAGACGCCGTTGGCCCCGGCCGTGATAAGCCCGTCTATGGCTGCGTCCAGCCGCCCCAGGGGCACGCCCTGCCTCCAGTATTGTGCGGGCTCCGCGGCCCGCCGAGTCCGCCCAACAGGCGCGAACGGCGAATACGGCAGCGCGGGTTCGATGTGCGCGAGCGAGAAGTCGTCCGTGAAAGAGACGTAGGCCCACTTGGCTAACAGGTACTGATCCTTGATCCGGCTATCCACTTCCAGGTCTACCAGCGTGAGCCGCTCCTGGAGGAGTCGAAACGCCGCGCACGGTATCAAGAGGTTGTAAAGTGTGGAGGTCAGGTAGTAACCGGGGCCGGACAGCCAGCTATTAGGCGGGTCGAGGTCGCCGTTGCGCGCGGTGCGCGCGAGGCTGTAGATGCGGTGCAGCGCGTTCTCCGACGCCTCCGCGAGGCGGAAGAGGATGGGGCCACACTCCTTGTAGAGGCGCTTACGGGCCTCGTACAGGTAGTCGCGCCGGGCGTCCTGTTCGGCCTGCTCCTTTCTGATCGCGGCGTTGAGGTAGGCCAGTTGCGCGTCGCTGCTCTGCTTCAACTCCTGCAACTCCCGCTGAGTTCTCCTCGCGGCCCGGATGTTCAGGTACGCGACCAGCACGCCCACCAGCGCGGTCACAACCGTCCCGCCGAAAGCGAAGTACGCCGCATTCCGCGCGGCCTCCGCGGCGACCTGTGCGGCCTCGACGCCTGGCTGGAAGAGCATCAGATTCGTCCCGCCCGATTGAGATTTGTTCGCGGCTCGGCCCGACGCCTACAGGACGCAGAGCCGCGGTCTAACGCCCGGGCATCACCTACTGTGTACTCGCGGAGTCCTTCACGTTCACGCCGGTGAGGAACGCTTTCGCCTCCTCGATCTCGGGCCTGGTGCTATCAGCCTGGCGACACAGCGCCATGAGCTTCCCGTAGTAAGTCCTCGCCCTCTTCTGATCTGCCGCGAGCTTGGCCGCACGCGCCGCGCCATAAAGCCCGTTGAACCGATTGGGCGCGTTGCGAAGCGAGGTCTCGAACTCCTGCAAGGCCGCCATCGGTTGCTTCAACTCCAGCAGTAGCTCGCCGAGTTGCTCGCGCGCTGGAAGAATTGCCCCTGGCGTCACGGGGTGTTTTTCAGTCGCGTCGTCCAACTCGGCCGCCGCGCGCATCAGCCGGAGCGATTCTTCGTGCTTGCCTTCGGCGTGCGCCAGCCAGGCCGCCGCAACCTGACGCTTGATCTCAACCTGTTTGGCCCAATCGTAATCACCTTTGGCTTCGACGAGCGCCTGCCGGATGGCAGACAACTTCTCGACCTCCTGACGAGCCGAAGCCGTATCGCCGGTGCGCGCCGCCCCGACCGCACGCGCAAAGTGAATGTGGGCTTCGGCCCAGCGGAAGCGCTGCCAGGGGAACGCTCCCAAAGTATCCGGATGCAATGTCAATTTGGCCGCTTCATTCCATTGCCGCCGTTCGAGCGCATAGCGCGCGGGGATGGCCGTGAAGGCGTAGGCCACTTTGAAATTTGGCGGATCAACTTTCCGAATCTTGTTCAACTCATCAAGCACGCCCCAAGCCTGTTTGTCCTGCGCGCCTTGCAGGTAGGCATAAGCCAGGTAGTCCATCGCGTGAAGCTGCTCGTCCCACGCGCCGGGCATACGGTTTCTGACGGCATAAGCTTTCGCCGCTGCTTTGGCGTCGAGGTTTGATCGTATCGCTTCCTGCCACAAACCCAGCCGCGTGAAAATGTGTGAAGGCATGTGCTGCGCGTGGGCCGACGCGGGCGCGATCTTCGCATAGCTCCGCGCGGCGGGCAGCGCCAGATGCGCCAACGCCGGGTAGTCGTAGCTGTGAATGAGGTAGTGGGCGACGCCGGGATGCTGCGGCTCACGGGCCAGCACGCGATTCAAAATCTGAGCGGCCTTCTTTTCGCTGGTATAGCTCTTGTCGCCGGCCATCATCCCCTTTGCGATGAGCGTCAGCGCGAAGAAGACGCCGGCCTCACGGTCGGACGGATGGCGCCGGTAAAGCTGCTCCATCGCTTCACTGTAAGCGAACGTGCGCGCCCGATGATCGAGCCTGTCAGAGTCTTTGTAAAAAACCTCTATCGCCGCGATGTAATCTTGCTCGCGCCGAGTCCGTGCGCCGACGACCTTTGCCCTTTCGACGGCGCTCGATCCCTTCTTCAACTCCGCCGCGCTCGGCGGCGCCCAGATGGGGTGATAATTGCTCATCGCAATGCCCCAGTAACCCATGCCGCACCGGGGGTCGGTGACGGTGACTTCGGTGAACACCTTTTCAGCCTCTTCATACTCGAAAGAATGGAGCCAGGCGACGGCGCGATTGAATTGGCTCTGGGCCTGGGGGTTACAGGAGACGGTGAAGCTGACCCGCCCGAGCTTTTCTGATGGGTCGTGTTGATGCTGGTGCGCCTCTTGCGCCCTGGCAGGGTGGGTGTGGCAGAGAAAGGCCACGGGAAGGGCTGCGGTTAATAATACGTTGACCGGAAGAGTGCGTTTCACAGGTTCTCCTCCTTTCGGGGGAACGAGAATGACGAGAAGGCGGCCGAGTGTTTCTATCCGCAACGGTGCGAGGGCCAGGTGTGCTTTTATGCTAAAGCCAGCGGCCGTGTCAATGACTGTTTAGCTCGTGGTGAAGCACGCTTTAGCAGCCGCCTTCGGGGATGGCGAGGAGGAGGATGAGGCGGGAGCCGTCGGGCGTGGCGAAGAGGCCGACCGGGGTCTGTAGGTCGTCGGTGCGGTTGATCTCGCGGTTAGAGCGGGGGCGGCGGTCGGCGTCGAGGGTGAAGAGGCGTGTGCCGTTGTCGTTGACGGCGTAGAGCGTGCCGCCGGCCTCGGCGGTGAAGGCGAAGTCGGAGTCGTCGGGGACGGCGCGCCAGCCGTCGAGGCGGAGGGTGCGGGGCGCGGTGCCGTGGTGGTCTTCGTCGCCGTTCTGTTCCCAGTAGCGGATGAGCGGCCCCGCGCCGCCGGCCGCGGGATGCTGTAAGGCGAACCAGCGCGTCGCCTCGCCCCCGAGCAAGACTTCGCGGACGACGCCGCCGGCCTGCGTCTCGACGACGACGAGGCGCTGGCCCGCGTGGTCGAGCAGGTAGAGTTCGGAGCCGTCGGCGTTCATCGCCAGCGAACCGGCGTCGAAGGCGAGCGCGGGGTCTGGGAGCTTGAAGCGGCGGGCGGTCTGCATCGTCGAAGGGTCGAAGACTTCGACGGTGGCGACCTCGCCGTGTGACTCCTCAAGCGGCAGTTCGTCCTCGTCGCCATAAGGGTAGGCGTAGAAGGCGAAGCCGGCGCGGCCGTCGGGCGCGAAGGCGATGCTCTCGACGTGCGCGTCGAACTTCGGCAGCAGTTCGCGCGTCTGATTGGCCTGCCGGTCGTAGAGCATCAGCCGCCAGCGGTCGCTCTCGAAGCCGGCCGTGGCCTGCGAGCGGTAGGCGATGAAGCGCCCGTCGGGCGAGTAGCGCGGCGTCTTGTCCGCGCCGGGGTTGTCGCCCGTGAGGCGGCGCGCCGCTCCGCCCGCGA
>JALZHT010000195.1 GCA_030860645.1 Acidobacteriota bacterium | reverse complement strand
GAAGAAGACGGGCCGGGCGACGACGGCGCGGAACGCGCGGCCCGCCTGCGGCGCGCGCCGCCGCGCGTGCCACCAGACGAGCGCCATGTACGGGACGCCGTGGATGACGACGTTCGTCACCGTGAAGGCGTAGTCGGAGTTGTAGGCGACGATGCCGGCGTACCAGCAGACGGCCGTCGTCACGACGACGATGTCCTTGCCCGGACTGCCCGCCCTCCTCACCAACCAGGCGTGCGCCGAGCGCGCCGCGTAAGCGCCGAGCGCCAGGACGTAGAGCGGCCACGCCGCGCGCTCGACCCACGCGGGCAACTGCGCGAAGTCGCCCGGCAGGAACCACCAGAAGTTCCGCGGCAGGTGCGCGTGCCAGTAGGCGAGCGGGTAGAGGGTCGCCGCGTAGACGGCCGCCGCGTCCACCCACCACCCGGCGCGCCCGCGCTCGCCGGCCCGCGCCCGGTAGAGCGCCACCCACCCGTACTGCTGTCGGACGAAGTGGAAGACGGCGAGGTAGGCGAGCGCGCGCCAGAAGAGCGCCTCGCTTTCGGAGTAGAGCGCCCACCCGAGCAGGAGCGCGATGGCGGGCGCCGAGACGTAGAGCCACGCGCGCCGCCGCAGCTCCTCGGCGTCGAAGTAGACGCGGAAGGCCGTCGCGTAGACGTGCGCCACGTCCACCAGGAGCACCGCCGGCACCCACGCCCAGTCCGGCGAGTCGGCTTCGAGCACCCCGGCGCGCGCGCCCGCCCACAACAGCGCGAGCGACGCGAGCGCGCTCCCCAGGAAGACGCACACGTCCGCGCGCGGCGAAAACAGCCACCACTCCCTGCGCGCCGGGGCGAGCGGCGCGGCCTTCACGACGACTGTGTTCAGGTGCTCGGCGGCCATAGGGGTCGGCGGGTCGCGGGATTATACTGCAACGCCGGGCGCGGCGCGCGACAAAGATGGGGCGCGGCGGGGGCGAGCTGAGTTGTCATGGCGAAAAAATTCAGAGATGACTTGACGAGCAGGATCGCCGATTTCCTCGACGCCATCGGCATCGAGGTCGTGCCGGCCCGCCTGGAGGGCGAGACTTTCCTCCCCGGCATCCTCGTCTCCGGGGGGAAGCTCCTGGTTGACGAGGAGAAGCTGACTTACCCGGGAGACCTGCTGCACGAGGCGGGCCACCTCGCCGTCGTGCCGGGCAGTCTGCGGGCCGGCCTGGGCGGGGTCGTGAACGTGCCGGGGATGGACATGGCGGCCGTCGAAGTCCTGGCCGTCGCGTGGTCGTACGCGGCCGCCAGGCACCTGGACATAGACCTCAGAGTCGTCTTCCACGAGGGTGGCTACAAGGGGAAGTCCGAGGGGCTTGTGTTCACCTTCGGCGTCGGCGTCTACCCCGGCGCGAGCGGACTACAGGAGGCGGGGATGACCGCCGCGTCGGGCGACCTCGCGCGCCGGCTGGGCGTGCCCGCCTACCCGCACATGCTCAAGTGGCTGCGGGATTGATTCGACGGGGCGCGGGCGTCTCACCCGCCGCCTCTGGCATCATCATTTCAAGCTCCCGAAAGAAAACCCGCGGACTCTTAACACCTCCTCGGCGGCGCGCAGGCCGTGGTCGAAGGCTTCCTCGAAGAGGGCGACGCCGGAGAGGTCGGAGTGCGCGAAGTGGATGCCGCGGAAAGGCTGTTGGGCCTTCTGGCGCGCGCCGCCCCAGATGAAGTCGGGGCGCGGGCGGATCATGGCGTGGCCCCAGCGCATCACGTCGAGGCGTTGGGTGAGGGCGCGGATGTCGCGGTGGGCGCGCTGGAGGTCGGAGAGCGCGATGTCGGCCCAGCCCGCCCGGCCGGTCGAGAGGAGGCGGGCGCGGGCGGCGCGCGGGTCTGAGTCGGTGAGCGGGTAGTAGTAGGTGAAGACGGTGGGGCCGCGCTCCAGCCCGCGCTGGTGCGTGGCCGTGACGTAGCCGAGCGAAGGGCTTTCGTAGAGCACGTTGTCCCACGCGGGCGGGAAGCCGAAGCCGGGGCGCGGGCGCTCGCGCAGGAAAAGGTTGGCGACCATCCACGCGCCGTACTCGAACTCCGTGACGTGCGAAGGCGTCGCGCCCTCGCGGTACGGCCGCAGGACGTACTTCGTCATAAACTGCGGCGCGGCGAAGATGACTTGCCCCGCGCGAAAGCCCGCGGCCGTCCGCCCGTCCGCGCGGACGGCGACGACCTCGACGCCGCCCCGGCTCCCCCGTTCGCCGCCTTGAACCGCCCCGCCCGCGGGGCGGATGTCGGCGACGGCCAGGCCGAGGCGCACGCGCGGGCCGGCTTTGTCGGCGAGGTGACGGACGAGGCGGCCGTTGCCCTCGGGCCAGGTGATGAGCGACTGCGCCTCGGTGCCCGGCGCTTTCATGCGCGAGGCGAAGTAGAAGAGGCCGGCCCACGCGCTCGTCTGCTCGACGGTCAGCCCGTAGTCGTCGCGGCAGGCGTAGTCCACGAGCCAGCGCAGGCGCGCCCCGTTCAGCCCCCGCTCGCTCATCCATTCGGCCATCGAGACGCGGTCGAGCGCGGTCGCCTCGGCGTCGTCGGAGCAACTGGAGATAGGGATATTAAAGGCGCGCCGCCCGCGCGCGTCGCGCCACGCGGCCCAGGCGTCTATCTCCGCGTTGAAAACTTGAAGCTGCCGCGCGTCCTCCTCGTCCGCGCCCGCGTGCAGGTAGAGGCCCTCGTACCAGCGGCCGCGGTAGAAGACTCGCTCCTCCGGGTCGCGGCAGAGGAACTGTTCGGCGACGACCGGCTCGCCCTCCCCGTCCGCGCCTTCGAGCACGCCCATCTCGTCGAGGAGCGAGACGAGCGCGCGGTTCTCCTTGAGCGGCGCGGGCAGGTAGTGCGCGCCCCACGGGTACGGGACGTAGCCGGGCCTCTCGCCGGCGCGCGCCGTCCCGCCCGGCGCGGCTTCGAGTTCGAGCAGCACGAAGTCCTCGAACCCCTCTTTTAAAAATCTCCACGCCGCCGCCAGCCCGGCCACGCCCCCGCCCACGATTACGACGCCCGCCCGCTCCCAACCCTCCGCCGCGACTTCGACCCTCACGCCGTCGCGCAGCAAGTGGCCCAGCCCGTCCGACGCGCCGACGATCTCACCCTCTGGGAGCGGGGCGGTCGCTTCGCGCGTGTCGCAGGCCGCGAGCGCCACGGGGACGCCGAGGAAGGCCGCCAACAGCTCGCGCCTATTCATAACGTCTCCACTCGGACTCGTAGTAGCGAACCAGCGCCTGGTTGTCTAAACGATTTATTTCGACGGGGACGGGGCCGAGGTCTGAAGGGAGGACGAACATGGCGCGCATGGCGTCGGCGTTGAGGAAGCGGGCGTCGGCGGGGGCGGCGGCGGGCGGGTCGAAGGGCGCGCGGCGGGCGAGGGCGAAGCCCCACACGCCGAACGAGGGGACGGAGGTGTGGTAGGGGCGCACCGAGAGGCCGGCGGCCTCCATCGTGCGGACGATGCACCAGTAGGAGGTGCGCGCGAAGAGCGGCGACGTGCACTGCACACTGACGGCCGCCCCCGGAGCGAGCCGCCGCTGGAGCAGGCGGTAGAAGCGCGTCGTGTAGAGTTTGCCCAGCGCGAACGTGTTCGGGTCGGGGAAGTCTACGACGGCCGCGTCGAAGGGCGGCGCTTCGTTCTCCAGCCACAGCATCGCGTCCTGGTTGACGACGCTCACGCGCGGGTCTTCGAGCGCGCGCCGGTTCAACTCGGCGAGCGGCGGGAAGCGGCGCGACAGGTCGGTCATGTCGGGGTCGAGGTCAACGAGCGTGACGTGCTCGACCGAGGGGTACTTCAGGACTTCGCGCAGCGCGAGGCCGTCGCCGCCGCCGAGGATGAGGACGCGCCCCGGCCCGCGCCCGCCCTCCGCGGCGAGCGCCATCGCCGGGTGGACGAGCGCCTCGTGGTAGCGGTACTCGTCGGCCGAGCTGAACTGGAGGTTGCCGTTGAGGAAGAGCTGGAAGCCGGCGCGGTTGCGCGTCACGACGATGCGCTGGTAGTGGGTCGTCTTCGTGTAGACGATGTCGTCGGCGAACATCGCGTCCTCGGCGAGCGAGGTCAGCGAGTCGGCCTTGATGAAGGCGACGAGCAGGAGCGTGATGACGACGCAGCCTTGCGCGCGCAGCCGCGCGACGCTCGCGCGCCGCATCAGCGGCTGCATCAGCCACGTCGCCCACAGGCCGACGCCGGCGTTCAGCATCCCGAAGACGAGCGAGGTGCGCACCAGCCCCAGCTTCGGCACCAGGAAGATGGGGAAGAGCAGCGAGGCGACGAGCGCGCCGACGTAGTCGAGGGCGAGGACGCGCGCGACCAGCTCCTTGAAGTCGAGGTGGTCTTTGAGGATCCGCATCAGCAGGGGGATTTCGAGGCCGACGAGCGCGCCGATGAGGAAGACGGCCGTGTAGAGGACGAGCCGGAAGTAGCCGAGGTGCGCGAAGGAGAGGAAGAGCAGCGGCGCGGACAGTCCGCCGAGCACGGCCACGGCCAGCTCCACGTCCACGAAGGTGCGCGCCAAATCCTTCTCGACGAAGCGCGAGAGCCACGCGCCCGCGCCCATCGAGAAGAGGTAGATGCCGATGATGAGCGAGAACTGCGTGACCGAGTCGCCGAGCACGTAGGAGGCGAGCGTCCCCGCCAGCAGCTCGTAGACGAGCCCGCAGGTGGCGATCACGATCACGTTGAGGAAGAGGACGGGCGTGCGGTTCATAAAGCAGGAGACGGCAGACGGTAGACGGTAGACGGTGGAAAAGCATTCTTAACGGAGCCGCCGAAGTGAAAGCTTCACGCCCGCGGCGCGCGGCCTACTGGCTACCGTCTACCGTCTACTTCATCCTTGTATCGCCGCGGCGATGATGAGCGCGATGCCGAGGATGATGGAGCCGATGACGATGGCGATGGCCGTGTTGTGATCCTCCTCCAGCTCCTTGCGGACGGAGAAGGGCGTCGCCTTGACGATGATCGTGTAGGCGAGGCCGAAGACGATCAGCCCGAAGAGCGTGAAGATGACCGTCGTCACGAGCACGCCCACCAGGTCTTCGAAGCGCACGACCAGCCCGAGGGGGGAGAGGGCGGCCGCGGCCGCCAGTGTGTGTGTCAGCATCATTTTCCTCCGCGATAGCCGGAATGCCAGAAGTGGAACGAGCGGTAGCCGCCGGGCGAGTTGCGCACGTCGGCGGGCAACTGCTGGCGCGGCGACAGGCTCAACTCCCAGCCCGCCCACGCCGCCACGGCGTAGAAGAGCAGCAGCCCGCCGCCGAGCACGAGATAGAGTTTACTGAGCATCGCGCGTCACCTCTCCGAGTGATGGATGCGGAATGATGAATAAGAATTAAGAATCAGGCGGCTCTGATTTTAAATTCATCACCCCGCACTCATCACTCATCACTTTCCTCCGAGTCGTAAGGGTTGAAGGCGCTGTCGGCCCAGCGGCGCTTCTCGAAGCTCATCTGCCAGATGAAGACGAGCACCGGGATGACGGCGAGCGCGACGAGGACGAGGATTAAATTCAGCAGGCGCGGCACGCCCTGCTCGACCCGCACCGAGAGCTGCGGCGCGACGGCCTGGTTCCACTTCTCCCACTGCGCTTCGAGGCGCATCGTGTAGCGGCCGGCGGGCAGCGCCGGGAGCGTCACGTCGTAAGAGCGCCCGCCCTCCGACCAGCTCTCGCCGCCGTCGACGCCGTAGTAGTATTCGATGGGCAGGTCGAACTGCTGGATGAGTCCCGTCTCCTCGTTGATCAAATCGCCCGCGACGTAGAGCCAGTTGTTGTCCACGTTCGACGTGCCCGTGACGCGGACGTTCTGCCGCGCGCGCAGCTCGAAGGCGTCGGTGAAGATGACCTGCGTGCCCTCGGAGCCGGCCGCCGCCGCCATGCGGGTCTGCAACTCGATTTGCTGGTGCAGCCGCTCGTTGTAGGCGCGCAGCACGCTGCCGGGCGAGCCGGGCGGGGGCGGCGTCGGCGTGGCCGCGGGCGAAGGCTGCGGCTGCAAGTTGAAAGCGCCCTCGAAGACGCGCGCGCGCGGGCTCGTCACGAGCAGGAAGGTGCCGACCAGGAGCGCGGCGAAGGTGAGCAGCAGCCAGTAGACGTAAACCGACTTGTGGCGGAACGGCTGGTTGGGCGCGACGGTGTGCGGCGGCGGCAGCTCGACGCCGAACTTCTTCCTGATCTCCTTGACGGGGACGTACG
>JALZHT010000194.1 GCA_030860645.1 Acidobacteriota bacterium | reverse complement strand
CCTTGTACCTGCCGGGTTCGGGGACGAGGAACAGGTTCGTGTGTCCGCCCGAGACGATGAGCGCGAAGGCCGGGTACTCGATGGGCGGGTTCTCGAAGACGACCGAGTAGATGTGCCCCTCGATGTGGTTGACGCCGACGAGCGGGCGGTCGAGCGCGTAGGCCATCGCCTTCGCGTAGGAAAGGCCGACGAGTAGCGAGCCGACGAGGCCCGGCCCCTGCGTCACGGCGACGCCATCAATCTCCTCCTGCGAGACGCCCGCGCGCGCGAACGCCTCCTCGACGACTGCCACGATCTTATCCAGGTGCTCGCGCGAGGCGAGTTCCGGCACGACGCCGCCGAACCGCCGGTGCGTCTCGATCTGCGAGGAGATGACGGACGAGAGCATCTCGCGCCCCCCGCGCACGAGCGCGGCGGCCGTCTCGTCGCACGAACTCTCAATCCCCAGCACTAACATAACCGCTCCAGCCCTCAAGATGGATTTTGGCAACTCCGATGATAACGTGCGCCCCCTCGAAACGCACACGGGGCGGAAGCCCGGCCGCGAGGGAGGGCGGAAGAGAAACGCGGAAGTCGGAACGCGGAACGGTGAACTGAAGACGACTTGTTTTTAGTTCATCGTTCCGCGTCCCGCGCTCATCGTTCCTCCCGCCGTCCCTCGCGGCCGGGCTTCCGCCTTTATCACGAGCGCAAAGAAGTCTAGAATGCCGGGACGCAGTTCGAGCAAGTGTGGAGGGGGCGCGGCGGCCGCTGTTTGTCGAATCCAATCGTGAATGACCGAGCGACGAGGCGGGTGATCGCGGGGCTGTTCGTCTTCCTCTACGTCCCCTTCCTCTACCAGCACGGCTACCAGAAAGCCTTCATCGGCCACGGCGACTTCCCGACCATCTACGCGGCGTCGCGGCTCGCCTTCCTGGAGGGCCGCTCGCCCTACGCCGCCGGCGCGTTCGACGAGGCCCGGGCCGAGTTCAAACAGCACCTCTTCCCGTACCTCTACCCGCCCCCGAGCCTGCTGGCCTTCTACCCCTTCTCGGCCGTCACCTACGGGGCCGCGAAGCTGATCCTGCTCGCCGCCAATCACGCCTGTTTTCTGATCTTCCTTTACCTCTTCTTCTTCAAAATCACGGCGGCCGACCCCCCGACGCCTTTCCGCGGGCTGGCCGCCGCCCTGGTGTGCGTTTACGTACTGACTTACTACCCCGTCGTTGATAACGTGCTCTGGGGGCAGCTTAATTTAATCGTTCTGGCATTGATTTGCTTCGCCTGGTACGCGTTGAAGATGGAGGGCCACGCCCTGAGCGTCGCGGTGCCGCTCTCGGCCGCGATCCTTTTGAAGACGTACCCGCTGGTGCTGCTGCCCCTCCTCATCTTCAAAAAGAGGTACGGCGCGGCGGCGGCCGTGCTGGCGCTCCTGCTCCTGTACGCGGCCGTGGCCTGGGCCGTCCTGCCGCGCGGCGTGTGGGGCGACTGGGCGGCGCACGTGCTGCCCACGGGCGGGTACGGCCAGAGGCCCTTCAACCTCTTCCTGCCGGTCGCGCCCTGGAATCACAGCCTCAACGGCTTCTGGACTTTTCTACAGGATCGCCGCCCCCAAATCCTGTGGCTGCCGAGTCAGCACGTGACCAGGCCGCTCACTTACCTTTCGGCGGCGGCGGTCGCCGCGGCGACGCTGGGGCTTTCGTACTTGTGCTCGCGCAGGGGCGACGGCCGCAGGTGGCTCGACCTCGAATGCTCTCTGTTCCTCCTGATGATGTTTCTGGTCGCGCCGCTGTCGTGGGAGCACCACCTCGTCTACCTGCTGCCGCCGGCGCTGCTGGCGATCCGCCTCCTGCTGACCGAGAGCCTGCCGCGCGCCGTACAGGTCTCTTTGGTCGCGGCCCTGTGCGTCGCGGCCTGGGACTTCCCGCGCGACCAGATGTTTCACCTGAACGGGCTGTGGGTGATGACCATCCCCGTAAAGTTCTACGCCGCGCTCGCCCTCTGGGCCTGCCTCGCGTGGTGGGTGTGGGCCTCGCAGCGCGGGAGGGCGGCGGCGGGCGGCGTTTGAGGCCGGAGACGGCGGCGGGCTTTCACCCCCGCGCCCCAGTTTTTGTTAAGCTTGACGCACGACGAGGAAAGTTGCCGGGGGCGCGAGCGGGGACGGAAACCCGCGTCTCCTTTTGAGGAATGGACGGCGTGAACACTTCCGACGTAAAGCTGGGCGTCGTCTGCCCGATGGCGAACGAGCGCGAGACCGCCGCCCCGTTCGTCGGCGACGTGCTCGCCCGGTGCGAGCCGTGGGGGTTCAAGTCCGTGACCTTCTTCGCGGTGCTCGACCGCGCGAGCAGGGACGGGACGCTGGGGCTGCTGCGGGATTTGGAGCGGGCGCGGGCGGAGCTTCGCGTCGTCTGGGCGCCGGAGAACAGGGGCGTGGTGGACGCCTACCTGCGCGGCTACCGCGAGGCGCTCGCCGCCGGGTGCGACTGGATTCTGGAGATAGACGCCGGCTACAGCCACCAGCCCGCGGACATCCCGCGCTTCTTCGAGAAGATGCGGGAGGGTTACGACTGCGTCTTCGGGAGCCGCTTCTGCGCGGGCGGGCGCATCTCTGAAAGCTCCCTCAAGCGACGCGTCATCAGCCGCGGCGGGACGATCCTGACCAACCTCCTGCTCGGCACGCGGCTGAAGGACATGACGAGCGGCTTCGAGCTGTTCACGAGCGCCGCCCTGCGCGAAGTTCTGGAGAAGGGGATTCACTCGCGCGGCCACTTCTTCCAGACCGAGATCAAGGCCCACTGCCACGGCCTGCGCATCGCCGAAGTCCCGATCCATTACCGCGCCGCGAGCGACAGCGTCAACAACAAGGTGCTCAAAGACGCCTTCAACAACCTGTGGCGGCTCTTCCGCTCGCGCCCCTCGAAGGCGCGGCGCGGGCCGGGCGTCACGGAGCGCGCGAGCTGAAGATGAGAGAAACCCTCGCCGTCGTCGTCACCTCCATCGCCGGCCCGAACGCGGTGCTGCGCGCCCTGGCCGAGGGCTGCCGCGAGCGCGGCCACCAGTTCATCGTCGTCGGCGACGAGGCCAGCCCCCCCGATTTCAAACTCGAAGGTTGCAGCTTCTACGGCCTGAAGGAGCAAGCCGAGACGGGCTTCAGGTTCGCCGGGCTGTGCCCGACGCGGCACTACGCGCGGTAGAACCTCGGCTACCTGCTCGCCGCCCGCGCCGGCGCGGGGGTCATCGTCGAGACCGACGACGACAACATCCCGCGCGCGCAGTTCTGGGGCGAGAGGCACAGGCGGCAGTCCGTCCCGACCGTCGGGGGCGGCGGCTGGGTCAACGTCTACCGCTACTTCACGGACGCCCGCATCTGGCCGCGCGGCCTCCCGCTCGACCGCGTCCGCGAAGCGCCCCCGGCTTTCGAGTCGCTCGAAGTGCGCGACGCCGACTGCCCCGTGCAGCAGGGCCTGGCCGACGAGAACCCGGACGTGGACGCCGTCTACCGCCTCGTCGCGCCGCTCCCGCAGTCGTTCCGCGGCGACCGCCGCCTCGCGCTCGGCCCCGGCTCGTGGTGCCCCTTCAACAGCCAGAACACGGCGTGGTGGGCCGACGCCTTCCCGCTCCTCTACCTGCCCGCCTACTGCTCCTTCCGCATGACCGACATCTGGCGCGGCTTCGTCGCGCAGCGGATCGCGTGGGAGAACAACTGGGGCGTGCTCTTCCACGAGCCGACCGTCCGGCAGGAGCGCAACGAGCACAACCTGATGCGCGACTTCCGCGACGAGGTGCCGGGCTACCTGCACAACGCCGCGATCTGCGAGGCGCTCGGCAAGCTCCGGCTGCGCCCCGGCGTCGAGGGCCTCGGGGAGAATTTGCGTACGTGCTACGGGAAGCTGGTCGGGATGAGTTTAGTTGACCGGAAGGAACTGGGCCTGCTCGACGCCTGGCTCGGCGACCTCGACGGCATCAACCATGACGGGCCGCGCACCCCTTCACCGGCCGCTTAGGGGCGGGCCGTGCCCGCCCGTCCAACTGACGACGCGCCCTGAACCGGCGGGCACGGCCCGCCCCTAAACGACGCTTTAAACGTTGAGACGATAAACTTACATGAAGAACTTTCTCCCTGGTAAAAGGATCTGCGTGACGGGCGGCGGCGGCTTCCTCGGCCGCCGGGTGGTGGCGAACCTGCGGGAGCGCGGCTGCGACGACGTGCACGTCGTCCGCCGCCGCGAGTACGATCTGGTCAAAGGCTCGGACGTTGAAAGGCTGTACCGCGAGGTGCGGCCGGAGGTGGTCGTCCACCTGGCGGCCGTCGTCGGCGGCATCGGCGCGAACCGCGAGAACCCCGGCCGCTACTTCTACGAGAACTTGATGATGGGCGCGCAGCTCATCGAGGGCGCGCGGCTCCACGGGGTGGAGAAGTTCGTCCAGGTCGGGACCATCTGCGCCTACCCGAAGTTCGCCCCCGTGCCGTTCCGGGAGGAGGACTTGTGGGGCGGCTACCCGGAGGAGACGAACGCGCCCTACGGCATCGCGAAGAAGGCGCTGCTCGTGCAGGCGCAGGCGTACCGCGACCAGTACGGCCTCAACGCCATCTACCTCCTGCCGGTCAACCTCTACGGCCCCGGCGACAACTTCGACCCGCAGACCTCGCACGTCATCCCGGCGCTGATCAAGAAGTTCGCCGACGCCGTGCTGGCGGGCGCGCCGCGCGTCGAGGTCTGGGGGACGGGCCACGCCACGCGCGAGTTCCTGTACGTGGACGACGCCGCCGAGGGCATCGTCCTCGCCACCGAGCGCTACGACGGGCGCGAGCCGGTGAACCTCGGCGCGGGCCGCGAAGTCAGCATCCGCGAGCTGGCCGAATTGATCGCGCGCGAGACGGGCTTCGGCGGCGAGATCGTGTGGGACGCGTCGAAGCCGGACGGGCAGCCGCGCCGCGCGCTCGACGTGACGCGCGCCGCCGAGTGGTTCGGCTTCCGCGCCCGCGTTGACTTCCTCGACGGCCTGCGGCGCACCATCGCCTGGTATCGCGCCTCGCAGCCCGCGGAGCGCGGGTGCGTGGTTAACCGTTGATTTATTAGGGTCTGTTGGGGGCCGCCGGAGGCGGTGGCTTCCCAAACAGTCTCTTGATTCTTAAAAGTTAAGCCCGCCGGCCGCCACATCCTCCCTCAAAAAGTTCGCCTCCGAAAAACATGACGGCGAAACCCCGCCGCCCGTGGAGCATCTAAAGGCCGAAACATTCTTGCCCGCATGGCTCAGGGATTTTGTCGGGGGAGGAGCCGTGCGGGAGAGGAGCCAGGCCCCGGCGTTCGGCAATCGTCATGAAAAGATTTCTCTTAACGAGCGTTATCGCGCTGCAACTCCTGACCCTCGTCGGCGTCGCTCCCGGGCTTGCCGGCACGCCGTCCCACCCCGAAGCCGGGGCGGCCGAGGCCGTGGACGTGGGCCGCATCGTCCGCGCCTTCACGGCGAAGGAGACCGAATTCCGCCGGGCGCTCAACGGCTACACCTTCCGGCGCGACGCCGTCATCCAGACCATCGGGGTGGGCGGCCAGGTGACGGGCGAATACCGCCGCACCTCGCAGTTCACCTTCAACGACAACAGCGAGCGCTTCGAGCGCATCACCTTCTTCCCGCTGCCGACGCTGACCGAAATCTCCTTCACGCAGGAAGACCTCGAAGACCTCGGCGGCGTCCAGCCCTTCGCCCTCGAAGCGTCGAAGCTCGACCGCTACAACTTCACCTACGTCGGCCGCGAGCGGATCGACGAACTCAACCTGTACGTCTTCGACGTGACGCCGAAGGCGATGCCGAAGAAGGTCAGCGAGCGCCTCTTCCAGGGGCGCGTGTGGGTGGACGAGGAGGACTTGCAGATCGTCAAGGTGCGCGGCAAGGGCGTGCCCGAAGGCAGCCAGCGCTTCCCCACGTTCGAGACCTACCGCGAGCAGATCGACGGCAAATACTGGTTCCCGACCTACACCTACGCCGACGACCAACTGGTCTTCCCGAGCGGCCAGGTCACGCACATCCGCATGAAGGTGCGCTACACGGACTTCAAGCGCTTCCAGGGGCGTGTGAGGGTCATCGAGGAGGGCGAACCCGGCGACGTGACCGAGCCGTAACCCGCGAAACTTGAGACTGGATTTTGCCGGCCCGCCCGACTCGGGCTGGGGCGCGGAGGGCGGGGTGAAGATTCTTCACCCCGCCC
>JALZHT010000193.1 GCA_030860645.1 Acidobacteriota bacterium | reverse complement strand
GTTGGCGACGGCCGTCCCGACGGGGACATCCTCGAGGCCCGTGTAGCGCGAGAGCAGCAGTTGGAAGGCGGCCAGCAGCGTCATGTAGAGCGTCGCGCCCTCGCGCCGCGACAGCTCCTTCAAAGCCTCGGCTAGTTCGGCCGGCAGCTTGACAATCTCGTGCGCGCCGCGGTGGCTTTGCACGGCCGGCCGCGGCCGGTCGGTCGGCAACTCCAGTACGGGGAGGTCGCCCCCGAGTTGCTCGCGCCAGTACTGCATCTGGCGCTCCAGCGCGTCACCTTGCAGCCGCTCTCTCTGCCAGACGGCGTAGTCGGCGTACTGGATGGGCAGCTCCTCAAGCGGCGAAGAGTCGCCGCGGCTAAACGCCTCGTAGAGTGCGGCCACCTCGCGGACGAGCACGCCCATCGACCACCCGTCCGAGACGATGTGGTGCATGGTCAAGAGCGCCACGTGCTCCTCGTCGGAGAGGCGCAAGAGGCTGGCGCGGAGCAGCGGGGCGCTGGAGAGGTCGAAGGGGCGGCGTGCCTCTTCGGCGGCCAGCCTCCGCGCCTCGGCCTCGCGCCCCTCCGCGGGCAGGTGCGTGAGGTCCGTCACCGGCAGCGAGAGCGTGACGGACTCGTCGATGATCTGCACCGGCTGCCCGTCAATCGCCACGAAGCTCGTTTTCAGAGCCTTGTGCCGACGCATGATTTCGTTCAGCGTGCGTTCGAGGGCGGTGACCCCGAGCTGCCCCCGGAAGCGGAAGGCCGAGGGGAGGTTGTAGAAGGAGCCGCCCGGTTCGAGCTGGTCGATGAACCAGAGCCGCTGCTGCGAAAAAGAGAGGGGCGGCAGGCGCGAGATCAGCGTCGCACGTTTTTCGGGCGGCAGCGCGGCCAGACGTTGAAGAAACTTGCTCATGGCGAATGCGGTCCTTTAGCTCCAGACTGAACTTCCCCGGTGCTTTCCGGGTGTGTGAGGGATCCTTCTCAGGAAGACATCTCCAGCTCGGCAAACAGCTCGTCAAGCGACACGCTCGCCTGCCGCTCAATGCGCGCGGGCGGCTCTTCTTTCGCCGTCACTTCGGGCCGGGGTGCTCGCAGCACCGCGGCCAGCCCGGCCGCTGTCGGTGCCTCGAAAAGGGTGCGCAGCGGCAGCTCGACCTGGAAACTCTCGCGCAGGCGCGACATCAACTGGATGCCGAGCAGCGAGTGGCCGCCGAGTTCGAAGAAGTCGTCGTGAATCCCCACCCGCTCGACGCCGAGCAGCGCCTGCATCATCTCGACGACCGTCTGCTGCGCAGCATCCTCCGGGGCCACGAAGTCGGACTGTAACTCCGGGCGGGCGTGGAGCGGCGCGGCCTCGCTGTCTTGCGTCGCGTCGGACGTGCGCGGCCGCCGCGGGTTGACCCAGCGGTCGAGGCGTTGCTGCAAGTCCCCGGTCGAGACGACCACGCGGGTGAGGTCGCCGGCCGCCAGGATGCGCCCGAGCGCCTCCAGCCCTTCCTCCGGCGAGAGGGACAGCTCCGTCCGCGAATGACCGCCGTCGGCGGGGCGCGGAGCGGCGGTGCCCATCTGCCAGCCGTCCCAGTTCACGCTCACCCAGGGCACGTGGCTCCGCTGGTTGTGTGCGTGCGCGTAGGCGTCCATGAACAGATTGGCGGCCGAGTAGGAACTGAAGCCGAGGCCGCCGAGGACGGACGAGAGGGACGAGAACAGCAGACAGAAGTCGAGTTCCTTCCCCCGGAGCACCTCTTCGAGGACGAACAGGCCGGAGACCTTCGGGCGGAACTGCCGCTCGCTGTGCGGTCGGTCCGTCTCGCCGACCGACTTTAGCGTCGCCGGCCCGAGCGTCTCGGCGGCGGCGTGGAAGACGCCGTGGAGTTGCCCGAAACGGCTCTCCGCGTCTGCCATGGCCTTGCGCATCTGCGCCTCGTCGGCGACATCGGCCTGGAGCACTAGCACCTCGCCGCCGGCGGCTTCGACGGCGTGGAGCTTCCTGATCTTAACGCTGACCTCGTCCTCCTCGTCGTGACTCTCCAGCCACTCGGCCCACTCGCCAGACGGAGGGAACGGGCTGCGCCCGACGAGCGTCAACCTGGCCGCGCGGGTGGCGAGGCCGGCGGCCAACTCCAAAGCGATGTGGCCGAGGCCGCCGGTAATCAGGTACGAGCCGCCCGGGCGCAGGCCGTGCGACGCGTCGCGGTCGCCGTCCAGGCGCACCGGCTCGAAGATTTGCGACCAGCGCTGTACGTCACGGTAGGCGACCGCCGCGTCGCCCGCGCGCGCCTCCAGTTCCGACAGCAGTTGCGCCGCCTGCCTCTCCCGCAGGCGTGGGGCCGCCGAAGGGGCGTCGAGGTCGATGCTACGGCAGGTGATGTTGGGGTACTCCTGGGGGATGACCGTACACGGGCCGAGGACGGTTGACTTGCCCGGCTCCGGCGTCTCGCCGCCGGTCAGCCCCTGCATGTTGCTGGTCACGACGCAGAGGTCTATGGCCGCCCCGGGCAGGTGCCTGCCGACGGCCTGGCAGAGGTAGATGAGGCTGTAATAGCCCCTGTACTGCGCGTCCTCGAACGCCCGCGCCGCGTCCGAGATTTCCCCGGCCGCGCCGACGCCCCAGAGGTGCGCGATCTGCGAAGTCTGGACGCCCTGCTCGGAGAGGGCCGCGCACAACGCGTCGTAATCTCCCGGCTCGCACGGGTTGATCGTGTAGTTGCCCGCGGCGTCCGCGCCGAAAGTCTCGCCGGCCCTGACGCAGACGACTCGCCGCCCCCCCGCCGACAGCCGGCCGGCGACATACGCCCCGAGGCCGCTCTCGTCGGCGAAGATCAGCCAAGCGGAGTCCGCGCCGGAGTTGCCCGTCGAGTGCGCGGCGGCCGCGCGCGTGCGCCGCCAAGAGGGGATGTAGAACCAGTCGGCCGGGTCCGACTCTTTACCGTGCGTGCCCTTCGGGGCCGGGGCGGCGGCCGTAGCGCGCGGCTCAATCCAGTAGCGCGTGCGCTCGAAGGGGTAAGTCGGCAGAGACAGGCGGTGCCGAATCTCGTTGACGTAGAAACCGTCCCAGTTGACCCGCACCCCACCGAGCCAGAGCTTTCCGAGCGTGCGGAGCAGGAACTCTACTTCCGAGCCGGCCTCGCGCGGGTGACGGAGCGTGGGGAGCACGCTGTTCGAGGCGCCGCCCGCCTGCTGCTTGGCGAAGGTGCCGAGGGTCGTCCCCGGCCCGACTTCGAGCAGGATTGACTCGGGAATTTCCAGAAGTCTCCGGAGGCCGTCGGCGAAGAGGACGGCGCGGCGCAGTTGCCCGCCCCAGTATTCCGGGCTCGTCGCCTCATCGGCCGTGATCCAGTCGCCCGTGACGTTCGAGACGAAAGGAATCTGCGGCGCGTTGAGTTTGACGCGGCGCACCAGATCGGCGAACTGCCCGACGACGGGGTCGAACATCTGGGAGTGGAAGGCGTGCGAAGTGTGCAGCCGGCGCGACGAGACGCCGCGGCGCGAGAGTTCCAACTCCAGCCCCGCGACAGCCTGCGGCTCGCCCGATACAACGCACAGCCTGGGCGCGTTGACCGCCGCCAGCGAGAGCTGGTCATTCAGCAGGGGCCGCACCTCTTCGGCCCCGAGCTGCACGCTGAGCATCACCCCGCGGGGCATCGCGTTCATCAACTGGCCCCTCGCGGCGACCAGCGAGAGCGCGTCTTCGAGTGAGAAGACCCCGGCCAGGCAGGCGGCGACGTACTCGCCGACGCTGTGCCCGATCAAAGCCTGCGGCTGCACGCGCCAGCTCATCAGCAGCCGCGCCAGCGCGTATTCGATGACAAAGAGCGCCGGCTGCGTCAGGCGCGTCTGTTCGAGGAGGCGCGCGGCCTCTTCCGCGCGGCGCGCGGAGGGGAACAGGACTTCGCGCAGGTCGAGCCCGAGGCGCGGCTCCAAAAACTCCGCGCAGTAGTCAACGTACTCGCTGAAGAGAAGTTCTTCCCGGTACAACTCCTGCGCCATGCCGGCGTACTGCGAGCCCTGCCCCGTGAACATGAAGGCCACGGGGCGCTCGCGCTCCTCGGCGGACGACGCCGTGAAGACCTTCGCCCTGTCGTTGGCTTGCAGGGCAGCCACCGCCTCGTCGGCGTCGCGGCACAGGATGGCGCGCCGGTGGCTGAACCTCTTGCGCCCCTTGTGCAGCGTGTAGGCCACGTCGGCGAGGCTGATCTCCTTGTGCCGGCGCAGGTGTTCGCGGAGGTTGGCGGTCGCCTGCTCCAGGGCCGTGGCCGTCTTAGCCGAGACGGCGAGCAGTTGCCAGGGGCGCGAGGGGCCGGAGTTCTCGCGCGCGGGCGCCTCTTCGAGGACGACGTGGGCGTTGGTGCCGCCGATGCCGAAGGAGCTGACGCCGGCGCGGCGCGGCACCTCGCCCGCGGGCCACTCGGCCAGGGCGGCGTTGACGTAGAAGGGGCTGTCGGCGAAGTCGGCCTTCGGGTTCGGCCGCTCGAAGTGCAGGCTCGGCGGGAGCTGTTTGTGCCTGAGCGCCTGCGTCGCCTTAATCAACCCGGCCACGCCCGCCGCCGTGTCCAGGTGACCGACGTTCGTCTTCAGAGAGCCGATGCCGCAGAAGTTCTTCTTCCCGGTCCGGGCGCGGAAGGCTTTCGTGAGGGCCATGACCTCGATGGGGTCGCCGACTGGCGTCGCCGTCCCGTGCGCCTCGACGTAGCCGATGGTCTCGGCTTCGACGCCGGCCATCGCCAGCGCCTCGGAGATCACTGCCGCCTGCCCCTCGATGCTCGGCGCGGTGAAGCCGACCTTCATGGAGCCGTCGTTGTTGACGGCCGAGCCCTTGATGACGGCGAGGATCGGGTCGCCGTCTTCGAGAGCGCCGGCCAGGTTCTTCAGCACGACGACGCCGACGCCGCTGCCGCCGATGGTCCCGCTGCCCTGCGCGTCGAAGGCGCGGCAGTGGCCGTCGGCCGAGGCGATGCCGCCCTCCTGATGGAAGTAGCCGACGGACGGCCTGCTGTTGATCGTGACGCCGCCGACGAGGGCGAGGTCGCACTCGCCGCTGAGCAGGCTCTGGCACGCCTGGTGGACGGCCACCAGCGAGGTCGAGCAGGCCGACTGCACGGTGTAGCTCGGCCCCTTGAGGTTCAGTTTGTAGGAGACGCGCGTCGCCAGGAAGTCCGGGCCGTTGCCGAGGCCGAGTTGGAAGCCGCCGGCCGCCTCGGTCACCTCGCGGTTCGGGAGGATGTTCTGCAAAAGGTAGCTCGGGCTGCCGCTGCCGGCGAAGACGCCGACGACGCCGGTGTCGCCGTCCGGGCTGTAGCCCGCGCTTTCGAGCGCCTCCCAGGCGCATTCGAGGAAGAGGCGGTGCTGCGGGTCCATCAGTTCGGCCTCGCGCGGGCTGTAGCCGAAGAAAGAGGCGTCGAAGTGGCCGATGCCTTCAAGCTCGACGCCAGCCTTGACGTAGTTCGGGTGGCGCAGCACCTTTTCGTCGACGCCGCGCCGCGCGAGTTCTTCGTCGGAGAAGAACTTCACTGACTCGACGCCGTCGCGGAGGTTCGCCCAGAATGCCTCGACGTTGGCGGCCCCCGGGAAGCGCCCGCTCATGCCGATGATGGCGATCCCCGAATCGTCCTGTTGATGCAGCTTGCTCTGGTCAGTCATTTCACCCACCTTATTAGTTCGTGCCATTAGTTCGTGCCGGCGCGCCGGCCCCTTCTGGCTTCCCTCTGCTGGTTGAGCAGTTCCCTGCGCGTCCGGCCTCGCGCCTCGGCCGCCTCGGGGGAAGGCTCCGACGGCTGTTGCCGCGCCTGGCTGTCGAGGAACTCGGCCAGCGCGCTGATGGTCGGGTACTCGAAGAGGTGGACGAGCGAGATTTTTCTGCCCGTGATCTCTTCCAGTTGCGCGTGTACTTTGGTGACCATGAGGGAGTGGCCGCCGAGGTCGAAGAAGTTGTCGTTGACGCCGACGGTGTCCGTCCCGAGTACGGCGCCCCAGATAGCCACGAGCTTCTGCTCCAGCTCGGTGCGCGGCGCGACGTAGGCCGCCGTGTTCCCCGGCGCCTCGTCGTCGAGCGCCCGCAGGGCCTTCCTGTCGACCTTGCCGTTGGGCGTCAGCGGCAGCTCGTCGAGCGCGGCGAACGACTGCGGCACCATGTAGTCGGGCAGCCGCCCCCGCAGGTGCTCGCGCAACTCGCCGGCCGCGGGCTCGCCCGCCGCCCCGCCCTCGGCCACGACG
>JALZHT010000192.1 GCA_030860645.1 Acidobacteriota bacterium | reverse complement strand
GCCTCAGAGGCCGCGCCGGCGCGCCCCGACCCTTCGCCTTGACGCCGGCCGCCTACCCCGTCCCGGGCGCCGGAACCCTCAACCACTTGCCAAAGGAATCACCAGATGCCCACACCGACACCCTTCGCCAAGAAAGTCGCCTCCGTCGCGCAGGCCCAGCACACCAAGTTCCAGTTCACCAACGAGGCCGACTCGGCCCTGTGCAACCAGATCAAGAAGTGGACGCAGGACATCGGGTTCGGCTTCACCAGTTGCACGAAGGTGCCGTGGTCGGCCGTCTTCGTCTCGTGGTGCTTCAAGCAGGCCGGGGCGACGAAGGCCGAGTTCAAGTTCGCGATGGCGCACTCGGTCTTCGTCCACCAGGCGATCCAGAACGCCCTGAACGGCGTGGGCGTCTTCCAGGGCTTCGACATCACCGCCCAGGCCCCGGCCGTCGGCGACATCATCCAGCACAACCGCGGCGGGACGAAGCGGGACTTCGCCTTCGCGCGGAAAAACGCCAACTACACCTCGCACTCGATCATCGTCATCGAGACCGGGCAGGACTCGCAGGGCCGCTTCGCCTTCTGCATCGGCGGCAACGAGAGCGACTCCGTCCGCCGGACGACCGTGCGCCTGAACACGCAGGGCTTCATCAAGCAGCGCACGGAGAACCCGTTCATCTGCGTCGTCAAGAACCTCAAGTGAGCGCCCGCCCCGCGCCCCCGCCGGCGCGCGGGGCGCGGGGAGGAACCGCATGGCCGAACCCACGCCATTCGCCAGGAAGATCGCCGCCGTCGCGCAGGAGCAGCACGACAAGTTCCGCTTCGTCAACGAGGCCGACCCGGCCCTGTGCAGCCAGATCGAGAGGTGGACGCGGGACATCGGCCTCGCGTTCGTCAGTTGCACGAGCGTGCCCTGGGCCGCCGTCTTCGTCTCGTGGTGCGTCAAACGGGCGGGGGCGACGAAGTCGGAGTTCGAGTTCGCGGCGGCGGCCTCGGTGTTCGCGCACCGGGCGATCCAGAACGCGTTGAGCGGGGCCGGCGGCTTCCACGGCTTCGACGTTGCCACCCACGCGGCGCACGTCGGCGACATCCTGCTGCACAACCGCGCCGGCAACAAGTTTGACTTCGCCTTCGCGCGGACGCACAGGACGTACCAGGCCCACGCCGTCATCGTCGTCGAGGTCGGGCAGGACGAGGGCGGCCCCTTCGCGCTCGTCATCGGGGGCAACGAGGGGGACGCCATCCGCCGGACGGTCGTGCGCCTCGGCCCCGACGGCTTCGTCGAGCAGCGCGAGGGCAACCCCTTCATCTGCATCCTCCACCCGACGAAGTAAGTTCCGCGCCGCCCGCCGGGCGCGTGGCGGCGCAGGCCCCGGCGCGGAGTCGGCCCGACGGCTTTGAACTTTGGGCTTTGAACTTTAAACTTCGTCCATGACGATTGACGAACAGCTCGCCTACCTGCGCGCGGGCACGGTCGAGATCATCCGCGAGGAGGACTTGCGCGCGAAGCTGGAGCGGAGCGCGCGGACGCGGAAGCCCCTGCGCGTCAAGCTCGGGGCCGACCCGACCGCGCCCGACCTCCACCTCGGCCACACCGTCGTCATCCGCAAGCTCCGCCACTTCCAGGAACTCGGCCACACCGTCGTCTTCCTCATCGGCGACTTCACGGGCCGCATCGGCGACCCGTCGGGGAAGTCGGCCACCCGGCCGCAGCTGACGCGCGACGAGATCGAGGCCAACGCCGACACCTACCGGAAGCAGATCTTCAAGCTGCTCGACCCCGACCAGACGGTCATAGAGTTCAACGGCCGCTGGATGGACGCGCTCGGCGCGGACGGCTTCGTGCGCCTCGCCTCGCACGTCACCGTCAAGCAGATTCTGGAGCGCGACGACTTCCAGAAACGGCTCGCCGAGGAGCGCCCCGTCGCGCTCCACGAGCTGCTCTACCCGCTCACGCAGGCGTACGACTCGGTCGCGCTGGAGGCGGACGTGGAGATCGGCGGCACCGACCAGAAGTTCAACCTCCTGCTGGGCCGCAACCTCCAGCGCGAGTACGGCCAGGAGCCGCAGGTGGTGGTCATTAACCCGCTCCTCGAAGGCACCGACGGCGTGCAGAAGATGTCGAAGAGCCTGGGCAACTACGTCGGCATAGACGAGCCGCCGCAGGAGATGTTCGGCAAGCTCATGTCAATCTCCGACGACCTCATGTGGCGCTACTACGAGCTGCTGACGGACGCGTGCGCCGACGAGATCGAGCGGATGCGCCTCTCGGTGGCCGCCGGCGGCCTCAACCCGCGCTCCGCCAAAGTCGATCTCGCCAAGCGCATCATCACCGACTTCCACTCGGCCGACGCCGCCCGCGCCGCCGAGGAGGAGTTCGATAGAATATTTAAAAGGAAAGAAGCTCCGACAGACGTGCCGGTGTGGGGCGTGGCGCACGGACTTTACAAGCTGGCAGATTTACTGATGGCGACTGACCTAGTGCCTTCAAAGCGGGAGGCCCGTCGTCTCATTGAACAAGGCGGCGTGCGCGTCAACGGGGAGCGGGTTACACGGGCAGACTTCGAAGTCGATTTGCGCGAAGGTCAAGAGGTGCAACTGCAAGTGGGCAAGCTCCGGTTTGGTCGCGTCTTTGGGTCTAACGTAGCGCCTGAATCGTAGGGGCCGGGCTTGCGCCTGCCCGCCCGAGTGACAGAACTTTTAGGCGTTGAATGTGACGAACGCGGCGCGGGTTTGAGGCATACTGCCGGCCGGCCCGCGCGCCCGGCGACCTCGCGCGAAAGGAGAGACGGCGATGTCGGAAGAGAACAAGGCGCTGGTGCGCCGCTGGTTCGAGGAGGTTTGGAACAAGGGGCGGGGCGGGGCGATTGACGAGTTGTTCGCCGCGGACGGCGTCGCGCACGGGCTGGGGGGCGAGGGCCAGGCGTTGCGCGGCCCGGCCAACTTCCACCAGTTCCACGAGAGCTTCCGCGACGCCTTCCCCGACATCGAGGTGGTCGTCGAGGACGCGGTCGCCGAGGGCGACCGTGTAGCGGCCCGCTGCTCGGTGCGCGGCACGCACCGTTCGCCCGCCCTCGGCTTCGCCGCCACCGACCGGCCCGTCGAGTTTCAAGGCGTCACCTTCGCGCGCGTCCGCGACGGCCAGATCGTCGAAGCCTGGAACTTCTTCGACTTCATGTCGATGTTCCGACAACTCGGCGTCCTCGACTTCAGGCCGCCGGCCGACGAAAGTCGCCAGTAGTCAGGAGGCTCCCGCCGACGCTGAACAGATCTGTCTACCGTGTCCGCCATCCCCACCGACGAGACTTTAATCATCGAGACGCCGGAGCGCGTGCCGCTGCACTTCGCGCTGGCGTCTATCGGCAACCGCTTCCTGGCGTGCGCCGTTGACCACTTCTTGCAGACGCTCGCGCTGGCGGCGGTCTTCGTCCTCTTCCTGCTGACCGGGGCCGGCGTCGAGCACTGGCAGTCGCGCCTCGCCGAGGCCCCGAAGTGGGCGCTGGCGCTCCTCATCGTCATCGTCTTCCTGATCTGGTCGGGCTACTTCGTGCTCTTCGAGTGGGCCTGGAACGGGCAGACGCCGGGCAAGCGGTGGCTGCGGCTGCGGGTCATCCGCGAGGACGGCCGCCCCATCACCTTCTGGGAGGCGGCGGCGCGCAACCTCGTCCGCCTCTTCGACATGATGCCGTCGTCGCTCTACTCGGTCGGGCTCGTCTCGGTCTTCATCAGCAGCCGCGACCAGCGGATCGGCGACATGGTGGCGGGCACGGTCGTCGTGCGCGAGCGCGAGGCGCAGGCCCCCTCCTTCGAGCAGGTCTTCTCGGCCCCGACGAGCGACGCGGCGCTGCGCCGCTCCTTCAAGCCCGTCGCCTTCAAGGCCGCCCTCGGCCCGCTCACCGACCCCGAGGTCGAGGTGGTCGAAGCCTTCCTGCGCCGCCGCTGGGATTTGAACGACCCGGCGCGCCAGTGGATGGCCTGGCGCATCGCCACGCCCCTCCTCTACAAGCTGCGCCCCGAGTTCGACCCCGCCGAGTTCACCTACGAAGGCTTCCTCGAAGAACTCCTCCACCGCTACCGCGCCGCCCACCGCTTCGCGGACTGAATAAAGTTTCGGGTTGCGAGCCGAGGAATTTTAGATTTTGGATTTTTGATTTGCGATTGAAAGCGAAGGCGAAAGTTTCAGCCCTCTACCAATCAAAAATCTAAAATCTAAAATGCCCTGACTCGCAACCCGAAACTTTTTTCGACGGGGCAGCGCGGACGCCCGCCCGGGCGCGCGCGGCCCCACGGCACGCCCCGCCCCCTGTCCCAAAGGCGGGCGTGCTCAGGGGTGCGCACCTCTCACGCAACCCCCTACCGATGCCAGACTAAAATGCCCATGCCTGTGAGGCTCCTATGGTATCCTGCCGCGCGTTCGAGCCTTTGAAAACTGGCCGCGTTCGGATGCTTAGCTCACCCTCACCTTTCGAGTGATGGGCGTCGCCAGAGAGCACAGAAGCTGCACCCTCTTGGCGACAATCACCGGCGAAGACATTCTAGTCATTGTAGTGACTAGATGCCAGGCGGCGCGCGCGATTTCCTCCGTCAGGAGGAAATCCTGATGGGTAGCGTGCGCGAACGGCCCGCGCGGCTCGCCGAAAAGCTTCTCCAGATACGCACCGCGCTCGGCCTCTCACAGAGCCAAATGCTCGGCCGCCTCGGCCTCGGCGACACCGGCTACCGCCACTACGTCTCGCAGTTCGAAACCGGGAAGCGTGAGCCGTCGCTGCTGATGCTTCTGGAATACGCCCGCGCGGCGAACGTGTACGTCGAAGTCCTGATTGATGATTCGCTCGACTTACCTGACGAGCTGCCAAGTCCGACCAAGAGCGAAGCCGTCACCCGCCGCGCGGCTATGCGCTCCCGAAGTAAAAAACGTTGACGATAGAACCTCACCCTTTCCCGCCTGAAATTGACGCGATTCCGGGCCTCGGATAGACTCTTCTGTTCATCTAAGCAGCAGATTTTTCACTGAGAGGACTGTCGGAAAATTATGGCTCAAGACATCTTCATTCTGGGCGGGAAGCGGACGCCGATGTGCCAGTACGTCGGCGCTTTGAAGGACGTGAAGGCGATTGACCTGGGGGCGGCGGCCGCGCGAGGCGCGCTCGACGCAACAGGAGTCGCGGCCGAGGAGATTGACCACACCGTCGTCGGCAACGCGCTCCAGACCTCGGGCGACGCCATCTACGGCGCGCGCCACGTCGCCTTGAAGGCGGGCGTGCCGCACGACCGGCCGGCCCTGACCGTCAACCGCCTCTGCGGGAGCGGCATCCAGTCAATAGTCAGCGGCGCGCACATGATCCTGTTGGGCGAGGCGCGCACCGCGCTGGTCGGCGGCATGGAGTCCATGTCAATGGCCCCGCACGTCATCTACGGCGCGCGCTCGGGGTTCGGCCTCGGGCAGGGCAAGCTCGAAGACTCTTTGATGGTCGCGCTCCTCGACACCTACTGCAACACGACGATGGCGGGGACGGCCGAGAACCTCGCCCGCCGCTACGAAATCTCGCGCGAGGAGCAGGACAGATACGCCCTGCGCTCGCAGCAGGAGGCGGCGCGCGCGCAAGGAGCCGGCGTCTTCGCCGAGGAGATCGTCCCCGTCGAGGTCAAGACGCGCAAGGGCACGAAGGTCGTCGAGGCGGACGACCACCTGCGCCCGGAGACGACGCTCGAAGTGCTCGCCAAGCTCCCGACCGCCTTCAGCAAGGACGGCTTCGTGACGGCCGGCAACGCCTCGGGGATCGTGGACGGCGCGGCGGCGCTCGTCATCGCGGGCGAGGATTTCGTCCGCGGGCGCGGCGTGAAGCCGCTGGGCCGCATCGTCTCGTGGGCCTACGCCGGCGTCGAGCCGGACGTGATGGGCATCGGCCCCGTCCCGGCCGTGCGCAAGGCGCTGGAGAAGGCGAACCTGAAGCTCGAAGAGATTGACCTGGTCGAGGTCAACGAGGCGTTCGCCTGCCAGTACCTCGCCGTCGAGAAGGAGCTGGGGCTTGACCGCGCGAAGACGAACGTCAACGGCGGGGCCATCGCGCTCGGCCACCCGCTCGGCGCGTCGGGCACGCGCCTCGTCCTGACGGCGCTTCTGGAGCTGCACCGGCGCGGCGGCCGCTACGGGCTGGCCTCGGCCTGCATCGGCGGCGGCCAGGGCATCGCCATCATCTTCGAGCGCGTGTAGAG